>JAISQK010000079.1 GCA_031274255.1 Planctomycetaceae bacterium
TACGAGGAATGGGTCGTCGAACAGCTTCAGAACGCAAAAATCACCCATCATGACGAGACGGGGATAACCATAGGGGCGGAGCGGGTATGGCTGCACAGCACCTCAAACGGCCAGTATACCCACTATTATCCGCATAAGAACCGTGGTAAAAAAGCGATGGACGATATTGGGATAATAGGGAACCATGAAGGGATAATGATACACGGCGGGTGGCCGGCCTATTACAGCTACGAGGGGAAAGTACATGCCCTTTGCAATGCGCATCACCTGCGGGAACTGAGCGGGGCGGAGGAGGAAGGGCAGACATGGGCGGGATCGATGATAACCTTGTTGTTGTCGACCAATGAGGACGTGAACAAAGCGGGAGGGGAATTGACAGCGGAAGGGCAGGAGCGGGCAAGGAAGAAATACCGGCGGATACTCCGGGCAGGGGAGGAGGAATGCCCGTTACCGCCGCCGCCGAAAGAAAAGAAGCGGGGGAGGATACCAAAGACAAAAGTGAGGAATCTCCTGGAACGGTTGAGAGATAATGAAGATGACGTACTGAGGTTCATGACGGACAAGGACGTACCGTTTACGAACAACCAGGCCGAACGGGATATACGGATGGCCAAGTTGCAACAAAAGATATCCGGGTGTTTTCGTTCCTGGGAGGGCGCCTATATATTCAGCCGGATAAGGGGATACCTGTCAACAAGTGAGAAGCACAATGTAACATCGGCGGAAGCGTTAAACTTGCTTTTTAACGGCGAATTCCCTGAGTTTATGACTGAAATTGTATAAACCAGGCTGAATGGTTACAAAAAATTTATCCCATTCGATTTTACTTTAAAAGGATGCCTCCCGGCCAACAACGCACGTTATCTGCTGTGTAGAATCACAACGAAACTTTGCACATTGAAATGAAAGGAATCAGGACCGCGTTTTTCGGCGATTTTGGCTTCGACTTCCGGTTCGGAACCGTCGAACTTGTAGGCTTCGTCATTCACCAGCAAAACGTCATGTTCCCGCTTCAGGTAGCGCATCGGTTTTTCCGTGTACGGGGAAGACGGAACGGCATCACAATATTCCGGCACCAATGCGTCGAATGTGTCGGGATAGTCTCCGTGTTCCGCGCGGTACGCCGTGAGCGCAAAGGTGATGTCCGCCATACGGATAAGGCATTCCGCCCGTATTTCCGTTCTCATAAACGAAGACATCACCGGACTGAACACGCAAAGGAAAAAGTCCGCCGCAACATTTTCACGGTCAAAACCGGTCTCCAGGTTGGTGTTTTGGATGAGTCTTTCCGCCGTTTCCCGAAGACGCTGTTCGAATCTTTCATAAGCATGGACACGCCGCATAGACAGAGGAATCAGATAAATGTTGTCAAGGTCGTCAAAAAAACCATTGACTCTGCGGAGAACTTTGTCCCAATCATAATCGTAATCCGGGGCAAGACACTTGGCATAGAGCTGATCCTCAACAAGACGGTCTTCCTCATGGAGTGCTTTCAGTGACTCCTCAAAAAGGCTGCGGCTCGTTGCGTAAGCCTGTATGAGCGTCAGTGTTCCGCAGCGTTCGACGGCGAGCCATTTCGGCGGCGCGGGAAACGGTTTGCCGGTGAAAATCTCCGCAAACTCTTTCCGCTTTTGGAGAATCCATGCCGCGTCTTTTTTCCCTTCGAGATGTCCGAGATAATACGTCACATCCCAGGTTCCGATTCCTTCCATCGCAATTCCGACAAGATTTTCTACGATAAAAGCGGAATTTCTTCTCATCGCATGACCGATCCGCAGTGTTGCGAACGCACACTCAAACGCTTCGCCGTATTCCCCGCGGGCAAAGTGCCATTTTCCCCGCGCGGAGAGATACCGTGCCGTCTGACGTGCGGACTGAATATAGGGAAGCATGGCCTCACACAGCAAAACCTGATTTTCGCCGCTCTCCGCAATAGGATTGTAAAAGTCCGGACGCCTGGAAATTTCAAGGATTTTCGCCGTCATCTCGGTCGTGGATTGCATCCAGTGATCCAGAAGCGGCAAATCTTCCGCCGTCCAAAGTCCTCTTGTCTTATAATCAAGCTCCTCCAAAATCATCCTGTGAAACTGACTGTCGGCGAAATCGGAACTGTCGAAGTATTTCCGCGTCTTCTCCAGTTCCTCCTTGCTGATTTTTCCTTCGTTGAACCGGTTTTGCAGCTCCTCCATCTCGGACTTTTTTTTCGCGTCCAATCGGGCGTCGATTTTTTCTTTCGGGTAATACTTGAGCAGTTCTTGGCAAGGGTCTATTCCGTCCGCACCGGAGCCGCCGGGCGGAGAAAGGTGTTGCAGCGAACTCAGCGGCGGCGGGGCGTCGAATCCAAGACTTTTCCAGTATTTTTCACGAAACCGTGTTATGGAAGCCGTATGGGAATACGGCTCTTCTTGTCTCCGAAGAAGAATGATTTCATATTCGCCGGCGGTCAGCGTGAACAATCCGGCCACCTGATTGTTCTCCCGGGTGATTCCCTGCGACATGATCCGGTTGATTGCCGTGTAGTAGTCCACTCTGCCGTCGGGAAACTGCGGCCCGGTAAAGTACGTGGTTTCCGGCGAAATCGTCAGTTTCACGGTTTTCTTCGCCGACTCCTCTTTTGGGGCGGGCTCATCGCTCCATACTGATGTCGCGGAGAGCAAGGCCGTGACGAGGCATAAAAAACGAACGTTCATGGTTTTGTTCCTTTATAGGTGTTGAGGTTTCCGTGTCGAGATGAATCACGGGGTAATCCGGCGGGACGGCGGGAATCGGTTTTTTGACTTCCATTTCCTCCATCAGCAGGGCAAGCTGTTTTCGCATGGAGACATTTTCATGCGGTAAAACACGAGGTTTCGCGGCGTGCGGCCCTTGAACGGCCGGCCGGGGAGAAAATCGGGAAGAGAGTTGCGGGGAAGGTTGCGGAGAGATCCTCCGTGACGGTTCCGCCGGAGGAAAACCATTCCTGTGGCAAAACGCAACGAGGAGAAGCGACACGGCAAGAATCGGCACAGCGGCTCCGGTCCAAAGGACCATCTTCCGATAAGGACGGCATTTCGGACGCAACAGTACCGATCGGCGTAACGTTTGGGACGGAAACGGGACGAGCCGCCGCAATTCCGTTTCAAACGCCTGCCGTTCAGGACTCCATCGTTCAGGATTCCGTTGCTTCTCCTCAGACGGTTTGTTCCTGTCATTCATCGTGATCACCGTTTCCTTTCATTAACCTTCGCAAGGCGGCAATTCCTTCTTCGTAACGGCGGAAGACGGTCGTCCTGGGGAGTTCCGTCAGTTCCGCGATTTCCGTAAAACTCAGATTTCCCCAGATGTGCAGTGTCACCATTTCGCGGAGTTCTCCGTCGAGCAACCGCAGTTTTTCAACCGTATTTTCCGCGTCGAGCTTCGCCGCCGGATCGGGGAGAAACCACGGGATTGCGGGACGCGACTGTTCCCGAAGCCGCCGCCGTTTTTCGCTCCGCTGCCGGGAAATCGCTCCGTGACGGACCGTTTTGTACAGCCACGCCACTCCGTTTTTCGGCATGTCCGGTTCACGGGAGAGTTTTAACAGAGCTTCCTGCACGATTTCCTCCGCGGTGTGAAAATCCGCGTCTGCGAGAAACTGCCGGGCGTAAAGCACGAGCGCGGAATCACACCGCGTCATGATTTCCCGAAGTTCCTCCTGTGAAATGCCCATCCGGTCTGTCCCGATTCCCCTGTTGTCCCATGCGTCACACTCATTATAACGCCGCCGGACGCGGAGCATTCCGAAAAAAATTTTTTTCCCGGGGACTTGATCTTGGAATTTCGGCGTGTTACAATGAACGAAACAGTTCGGTTTTTGTGAAAAACTTTGTTTTCAACTTTTCGCAACCTTAAGGAGAAACCCATGATGAAACGTTTCACGGTCACTGCGACGCTGGTTTTCGCGTCGTGTTTTTTGGGAACCCTGGTTCAGGCTCAACAGCCGTCCCCATTGGCTCCTATTGCTCCGATCCTCAACGGCGAAACGCTCGTTGCGGTCAAAATCGACATCAGTCAGATCCATTTCGACCAGCTTCAAAAGCTGGCACTGGACGCGGTCGGTCAATATGTCACGCTTCAGGGATTTGACGAGGAATCCATTGACGACATCAAGGACGAAGCGGCGTCGCTCCTTGCGGACAACCTTCCGCCGGTCAAAGCGATGTATGATGATTTCGTCGCTCAAACCGGTATTCAGGACATCTATTTTGTCACGTCTGTTGATTTGCTGGATACCCGGCTTCCCGGCGTCATTGCGATTCCGAAAACCGGCAAGACCAATAAACAGCTCAATGCCATCAAAGACTTCCTTGAGGAATACGATCTTCCGGGCGGCATCGGTTACAAGGATTTGATTCTCATTCCCGCGGTACCGAATAACAAGTATAATGCCGCGCAATTTGCACAAAGTCTCAGGGATTATTTCAAAAATTTTCAGCCGGCGGAAGTTCCGGCTCTGAATGAAGCGTTTGCGGATTCCCGGGGCGATCTGATCCGGGCGGCGGTCACGGTGCCGAAGAGCTTGGTCGCAATCCTGGAGGAAAAAGTGCCGCCGGTTCCGTTTCCTCAGGCGGCCGCGCTTCTCCATCAGGTGACTCATGATGTGCGCTGGATCAATCTTCAGTTCAACCCGTCGGAACTTCACATTGGTGCCGCCATTCAAATGTCGTCGGAAAAAGCCGCGGTGAAATTTCGGAAAACGCTGCTCGAACTGGTGGATATGGGAATCATGATGACAAAGGCCGGTATGCAGGAGGGGCTGACGGACCCGCAATTGGAGAAGTTTGTCCCGCTATTGACGGCTTATTTTCGCGGACTGTACCGTGCGATGCTTCCTAAGGTCCGGGGAGATCAGCTCGTCTATGAGGTTGACGCGGAGACCTCGGATATCGCGGCGGCGGTCGGTGTCGGCGGAGTGATGGCGGCTCTTCTGCTTCCGGCGGTGCAGGCGGCACGGGAAGCCGCAAGGCGGATGCAATGCTCGAACAATCTCAAGCAAATCGCTCTGTCCATGCACAATTTTCACGACGCAAGACAAACATTTCCTCCGGCGTACACCGTTGACAAAGACGGGAAACCGTTGCACAGTTGGCGGGTTTTGATTCTTCCGTTCATCGAACAACAGGCGTTGTACGAACAGATTCGCCTGGAGGAACCGTGGGACAGCGAACACAACAAGCAGTTTCATAACGTCAATATTCCGGCATTTCAGTGTCCTTCAAACGGACAGGCCGGACCGGGATTGAACTGTCATTATTCGGTGGTGGTCGGCAAAGAAACCCCTTTTGAAGGTTCAAAACAACTCACTTTCGGAGCAATAACAGACGGTACCTCCAACACGGTGATGTGTGTGGAACGCCGCGATCCTGTTTGCTGGATGGACCCGACAAGTGAACTGACGTATGAAGAGGTTCTCGAAAGCGGAATCAACCGCTCGCCGGAAGGGATCGGAAGTTTCCACACAGGCGGCCTCAATGTTGTGTTCTGCGACGGCGCGGTGCGGTTCCTTCCGGAAACGGTCGACCTTGAGATTCTCAAAGCCATCCTTACCAAAGCCGGCGGCGAATCCGCCATGATACCGTGACGGAATGACAGGACTTCGACGAGGGGATTTTCATGACGCAGCCGCATATTTTAATCACCTCCGGCCCGACGCGGGAGTATCTTGATCCGGTCCGCTATTTGAGTAACGGTTCCAGCGGGAAAATGGGACAGGCACTCGCTGTCGCGGCACTGGAGAAAGATCTCCGCGTGACGGTCGTCAGCGGTCCGGTTTCGGTGGAATATCCGAAAGAAGCCGCGGTGCATCATGTGGTGACGACAAAAGAGATGCTCGCAAAATGTCTGGAAATCTTTCCCGACTGCAGCATGGTCATTGGTGCGGCGGCTCCGTGTGACTATAGAGTGAAGACGGTTTCACCGCACAAAATCAAAAAACATCGCGGAAAGCCTCTTCAACTGGAACTGGTCGAAACGCCGGACATTCTCGCGCGGCTCGGCAGACGAAAGCAGCATCAATGTCTGGTTGCCTTTGCGTTGGAGACGGAAAATGACGAGTTCTACGCGGCGGAAAAACTGCGGCGGAAAAATTGCGACTACATCCTGTTGAATCATCCGTCCGCGATTCACAGCGATGAAACCTGTCTCCACATGATCGACGGGACCAATCACATTACGGCGACGTTGCAAGGTTCCAAGAGTGCGGTTGCGGTGAAAATACTTGACATTCTGTTGGTGGGTGCCTAGAGCGGATTAGTAATTGGTGCGGACATATCTTCAATGATTGTCGACACATAAAATACTAGGACAGCAATGAGTATTGTCTCTGTAAATGATAAAACCGCTCTAGGTAATGAAATGGCCGCTGCGTCAACGCGAGGGCGTTGGCAGCCGGAGGCATTACTTATAACATTTATTTTATATCGCGGAAGACTTGCGAAAGGAAATAGAAATCTTAATGAATCTTATCTTCTCTTAATGGAACCCTACCTTGTGAAAATTTTATCCCATCCGTCTTTAAAAGGATGCCTCCGGCGGGCCGCGACGGGCACTTGCCTCCCAGCTACGCGGTCGGCTTCCAATGTCATCTTTTTCCCATTGTTTCGCTGGTTGACTCCAGCGACAGACGGGAGCGAGTTATTGTTTCGGGACGGCAGTCCCATCCGGGATGCAACGCCCGTGCGTTGCCGGTTGGAGGGATTTCTCCAAAATTTCCGACAGTTTGGCAAGTTTGCGGTAATTCGGATGGGTGACCTCCTGATCCAGGTGGTCGTAAGCCCAAACGGTGTGGAACGGAACATGAATACCGTAACCGCCGAGGTTCAGCACCGGTAAAATGTCCGACTTGAGCGAATTGCCGATCATCAGAAATTCATGCGGGGCAATCTCAAGATGCCGAAGGAGTTTTTGATAATGAACCTCGTTTTTTTCGCTCATGATCTCAATGTGATGAAAAAAGTGCTCCAGTGAAGACCTCCTCAGCTTTTGCTCCTGTTCGTGAAGGTCGCCTTTGGTGATGAGAATCAGCCGGTATTTCTCGGAAAGTTTTTCCAGCACCGGTACGGCATCCTCAAGAAGCTCAACGGGCCGCCGGAGAAGTCTTTTACCGAGGTCGAGAATGGCCGCAATGTGGGAAGACGCCGCTTTCCCGCCGCTCAATTTCAGTGTCGTTTCCATCATCGACAGCGTGAAAGAGCGGCTGCCGTAGCCGTAAATGCCGAGGTTGGCGATATTGATTTCGTGCAGCGTTGCGGAAATCTCTTCCGGCGGCGCGAAGGAACGCATCAATTCGACGTATTCCGCTTCCGCTTTTTTATAAAACGGTTCATTCATCCAAAGGGTGTCGTCCGCGTCGAAACCGATCCTTTGGATTGCCGCAGGGAGGATTTTTTCCATTTTGCTCTTGTGCTTGTGACGTGAATTTGTTACGCTCACTTTTGAATCAAATCATTGTAGAGGAAATCGTCAATGTTACAAGGAAGCGACCTTATCAGTTTAATGGGGACACTCCCCGGACTTTCGGGAGTGAAGGGGGCAAAAACATCCGTTCCCGCAGAAACCGTCACGCCGCCGAAGCGTCCGCAGCAGGAAAAAGACGTGTTCCTCCTGTCTCCGTCGGCTCGGCAGCTTGCGGATTTTTTCGCCGATCAGGAGACGGTTGACGAGGAGCGGGAAGGAAATTTTGACACGGCCGCTTTGAAGCCCCAAGGGGAAACGCCGCTTACCGACCTCCTGAACATGCAGTTGGAAGCGTTCCGCCGGTCCCTGACGAAAACACTTCAGGAAAACGGCGTCCCTCTGACGGAACCGGTCGAGCTTCAAAAAGACAAGTCGGGAACCATTCAGGTGGCGAACCTTCATCCCGACGCCGCGAAGATCGAACAGATTTTCAAAAAGGATTCCGGTTTGACGCAGCAGTTCCGTAACATTTCGGTTTTGGCGGAAGCCGCGACCATGCGGGAAAGAGAACTGAAATCCGCTGACATGAACAACATCAATCCGATTTCCGGGATATTTCAATATCTTCGGAACACCCAAACCGGCAACGCCGAGCGGTTCCATCTTGAGGTGAACGCCCGTTCCGCGTCGTACCATTTCTGAACAACGGACGCGGATTTTGCCTTTCCGATGTCGGATTTTATCCTTTCTCTCTCCGATTTTGAGCTTCCAAGAGGGGGAACATGTCCGTTCCAACGGCCGCGGGCGGTATCCTCATGGTCACTGTGTTCCATTCGGCTTTCATTGGATACGTTTCCCATCAGAGGGTGAACCGAACGAAGTGAGTATGAGCCTACCGGGATGCAACGCCTGTGCGTTGCCGCTTGCCGTGGCGTCGCGGCCCGCCGGAGGCATCTTTTTAATGTCTTGCTGAGAAAAAGGTTCCTCACGCGGTATTCTGTCAATCCGAAAATTGTTTCTCTAATCATTTTCTTGCTTTCCTTCTTATTTCTTATTTATGCTGCATGATTCTGATTGCCTTCTCAGGCGGTTTCAGAGTAGGCAATGATACTATCGTAGATACCTGCGTAATTCTCGGGCTGTACTACGAGACTCCCGGGCTATACTACGTGATGCTTGTGCTATGCTACGTGACGCTCGTGGATACCCGCGAATCCATCGCGGAGTCCGAAGGAAGTCTCGGGAAACAAAACGAAATTCCCAAAGAATCAAGGATTTATGACGTTTTTCTCCTCGAAATCCGTATTTGGATTCCAGAATCGTCCGCAGTGCAAGCGGAATGTCATAAGGAGTCAAGGATTCTTCCTATAGGATTCCCATAACAGGAAATTGGGATGATTCAGGTATTAAAAGAATGCATCCGGCGGCCAACGTCCGTGCGTTGCCCTTGTCTGCGGGGCGGAAACGGTTTATAATGAGAAACGGGAGAAATTCCTGAATGTTACGCTTCCCTGTGCCTTGCGTTTTCCCAAAATCCCCTTGAGGCGAAGTTCACTCATGCCGTTAGTCTTCTTTTTATTGTATGCTTTGTATGTCGGTTTCGTTCACGCGTTCGAACCGGACCATCTTCTGGCGGTCAGCAACATTGTGTCCCGACGCAGCCGGATTCTTCCCGCCGTGAAGGACGGATTATTCTGGGGACTGGGGCACACCTCCACGATTTTTCTGGTCGGAGTGCTCATGGTTCTTTGCCAAGTGAACATTCAGAGGGAAATCTTTTCCTATTTTGAGGCGGCGGTCGGTCTCATGCTGATGATCGTGGCCGTTTGCAGGATTTACGTTTTTTTCCGCGACGAACGGCCGGACACTCCCTTCCATAAGCACGAGCATGAACACGCGGGCGAGAACGAACATGTCCACGCGCACATTCATTTTCACGAGAGTCATCTTCATAAGACCTCTTACGGGATCGGAATCGTGCATGGTCTGGCAGGGAGCGGTGCCTTGATACTTCTTGTGATGACGCAAATTCCTTCGGCGGCGGGATGTTTGCTGTATCTGATGATTTTCGGACTCGGCTCCATGATCGGGATGGCAATCAGCGCCGGATTGTTCAGCATACCGTTTTCCCGAAAATTTCTCCTTTCAGGAGGAGTGTGGCGTGCCGCTTTGGTACTGCTGCCTACGCTTCTTTGTTTTGCCTACGGCTGTTACACGATTTACACCAACCTTTTCACAGAGGAAGAGGCGGATGCAATAAGCCGCGTATTCTTCGCCGGCATGATTTGACTCCTTTGCTCCCGATTCGTTTGAAAAACCGGTCCGCGTTCGACTCCGCGTTTTTTACAAAATGTCCATGAGGGAAAGCGCGAGCGACGGAAACGGAAGCGTTACAAATCAGAGAAGTCGAGTGTTGCGAAGTAATCGTCAAGGGTTTCCGCCCGGCGTATCTGTTTCACCGTACCGTCTTCACAGAGAAGGAGTTCGGCGCTTCGGAGTTTGCCGTTGTACTGGAACCCCATGGCGTGACCATGAGCTCCCGTGTCGTGAATGACGAGCAGGTCGCCGATTTCGATGACCGGAAGTTCCCGGTCGATGGCGAATTTGTCGTTGTTCTCACACAGCGACCCCACCACATCCACCACTTCGCGAGGTTCGGCGTTTTCCTCTTTTCCGGCCACCGTGATGTGATGGTATGCTCCGTAAAGAGCCGGCCGCATCAGGTTCGCCATGCAGGAATCGACGCCGACATATTTTTTGTAGATATTTTTGCGGTGAATCGCCCGCGTCACGAGACAGCCGAACGGTCCCGTCACACAACGGCCGTATTCCGTGCAGATTTTCAGCGGATGAAGAACCGTCGGACGAATCATTTCCTCATAGACATCTTGGATCGCTTGTCCCATCATGTCAAAATCAAACGGCTTGTCCTCCGGCCGATACGGAATCCCGACGCCGCCGCCGAGGTTCACCATTTCCATCTGGACGCCGTGTTTTTCATAGAGATCAAGTACCAAATCAAAAAGCATCCAGGCGGTATCGACGAAACAACGCTCCTCCAGCTGATTCGAGGCAACCATTGTGTGCAGTCCGAACCGTTTCACTCCGCGGTCCTTCAGGATTTTGTACCCTTCCATTGTCTGTTCACGGGTGAAACCGTATTTGGCGTCTTCCGGATTACCGATGATCCCGCCGGCCTGGCCGATAATCTGCCGAAGCGGTCCGGGATTGTAGCGGATACTGATCCGTTCAGGAAGTTGACCGAGCGTCCGCTCCAGAAAATCAATGTGAGAGATGTCGTCCAGATTGATGATTGCGTCCAGTTTTTTCGCCGCGGCGTACTCGGAGGCGGGCGTGTTGTTCGAGGTGAACATGATTTTTTCGCCGCGAAGTCCGGCTTTTTCGCTCAAAACCAACTCCGCAAGACTGGAACAATCCGTTCCCATGCCTTCTTCGGCGGCAATCTTCAGGAGGTACGGATTCGGTGCCGCTTTGACGGCAAAATACGGTTGGAACCCTTCATTCCACGTGAAAACCTCCCGGATCCGGCGGATTCTCCGGCGGATCGCCTTTTCGTCGTAAATATGGAACGGTGTCGGATAAATGCGGGTCAGTTCCTCAAGGAACGCCCGGTCAAAAGGGAGTGTCTTCATATCGAATTTTGCCTGATCTTCCAAACTCTTGATTGGATGCGAGACAATCACCTCGCGATGATGCCTTCGGTGGGGCTGCTGGCGGTCGCATAAAGTTTTTTGGGAATCCGCCCCGCAAGATAGGAAAACCGTCCGGATTCACAGGCCCATTTCATTGCGTGAGCCATTTTGACCGGATCCGCGGCATGCGCAATTCCGGTGTTGAGCAACACCCCGTCCACGCCAAGCTCCATCGCCTGGGAAACATCGCTCGCCGCACCGACACCGGCGTCCACGATGACCGGAAAATTCGGGTCATTCTCCTTGAGATACTCCATGCAAATGCGGATTGCGTTCGGGTTGAGAATCCCCTGACCGCTTCCGATGGGACTCCCCGCCGGCATGACGGCACTTGCTCCGGCGTTCTTCAGACGCTTCGCCATGAGCGGATCATCAGATGTATAGACGAGAACTTCAAAGCCGTCACGGACAAGGATTTCCGTTGCTTTCAACGTTTCAATGGGGTCAGGCAGAAGCGTTTTCGTATCGCCAAGACATTCCAGTTTCACCCAATTTGCTCCGGGATTTTCCATCTGCTCAAGAATTTCGCGTCCAAGTTTGGCCACGCGGACCGCTTCCTCCGCGGAAAAACATCCGGCAGTATTCGGAAGAATCGTGTACCGTTTCGTGTCGATAAAATCCAGGAGGCTCTGCCCCCGGGCGTTAATCAGACGGTCGCGGCGGACAGCCACCGTGACGCATTCCGTACCGGAAATATCGAGAGCTGTCTGCATGGTCTCAAAGGCGGCATAACGTCCGGTGCCGACGAACATGCGGCTTTTGAATGTGTGCGACCCGATGACGAGCGGGGAATCGGTGAGTGAATCCATCATGAAAACGGCCTTAAACTCTGAAAAACATGTGATATGCCATAAGCCTATCCATTAATAACAGCCGTCATTATAACGGCAAGGCCGTTTCCTTCAAGACATCCTCTCCCTTGACATTGTTTCCAGTACGGCGAGGCGTTCAAATTCCGCCATCCAGTCATCGCTCTGAGTAGGATTTTTTCGGGACGGACGCCACTGTTCCTCCGCGAGAAGAGCCATGAGCCGATCTTCCGTGAACGGATGATCGTCATCGGGAAGTGCCGCAGTGGAAGGAACAGCCGCCGCAGCAGCAGAAGAAGAAACGGCAGCCGCTTTCCAATAATTGACGAACAAAACCCCGCGGTAATAGACCCTGCTTTGGGAGGAGGAAATCACGGAATTTTCCGTATTAAGCACCCACGTTTCAGGCACGCTGACGGTGGCCGTCTGCTGCGACGGAATAATCACCATACTGGTAAACCCTTTGACTTCGTGCAAGTAGGTTCCCGCTTTGTCGGTGACTTTGATATAACCGTCCTCATTGGTGTAAATGTCGTCGCCGCCTGAACCGTTCAGAATGACGGAACTGCTTGGACCATCGTTATTGACAGCGATCACATAAGGACAGTTCCATACTTTGTAATACTGATCCGCCTGACGCCGTGTCGCATAAACCGAGTCGATTGTGATGAGGGAATCGGTTTCACCGTAAAGACAGGCCGTCTCTTTCCCGCCGGCAACGGAAGTCATCGTCACGTCATGGAAAGACAACGCTTCGACATAATAACCGCCCCCTTCCAAGGTGACTTTTTCGGAGTAAAGGGAAAAAGTGTCGTCTTCAGGCGTGTCGTAAATGTCCGCCAGATTGTGCCCGCCTTTGGCATCAACGAGGATTTCCTCAATATTGTAGGTTTTGTAAACTTTCTGATCCGTGATGAATGTTCCGATGCCGTCTTTGAAAATGAAAATGTCATCGCCGTCTGTTCCGGTGAAGGAAATGCTGTCCGGCAGATCAGGTGTTCCGTAGAAACTCATCTCCTGAAAACCGGAGACATCCACTTGAATGCCACCGATTTCAATTACGGAATTGTCAGGAAGAATAACAATGGGATCGCCGCCTCCGATAATCCTGATGGAGTCCTGAGCATTCGGAAGGAAGCGAATCCATGGGAACTGAGACCAATCGTAATCCCCCCATTCATTATTAATCCCGATTTTGTGATTATTGAGATCAAGTGTGAATTCGTTTTTCTCTTGATCTCCTTGGATTTCGAGCCAATCTTCACTCGTTTTGTAAATCTGCGTCATCTTGAGACGATCCACCGGCAGAATGTTTCCGTCAGCGGAATCCCCCGTCCATTCCACTTTGACCACATAAATCAAACCCTCCGTAATGTCAAACTCCAAATGCTGATGATTCATGTAAACGGCCGAAGACGCTTGCGGCACCTGAGCGTGAGAACCGAGATAATAGGTGATTTTCACGCCTGCCGGAAGAGCGTCCATGTAGGCATCCCAGGAAACCCGGCCGGTCGAAGCCGCCTGGAACGAGTAAAGACGCCGAACCCCCTCGGTAAACTCCAGATCGGTAAATTCCGCCGTGGAAATCCGTCCCAGGTCAATGATTTTGTCATCTTCGAGAATCGTGCCTGTGACCGAGTCTTTTGCGATTTCGACATTTTCGTAATCGTTGATTTGTACGGTCAATGTCTTTTCATCCAGACCATTGGTGTAAAGATAGTCCCCTTTGACTTTGATGACAATTTGAGCGGAAGAATCCCCTTCGGCAATGGTGAGCGGAGAAGCGGTCACCGGTTCGTAATCCATGTTCACCTGCGCCGTACCGGGAATCACATTAAAGCGGATCGTAATATCCCTTCTTGCCGGTTCGTCCAGTTCCACGATGAAAATCATTTCCGCCGTATCATCGTCCCCTTCAATCACGCGGACATCTTCAATGGCGGCGATCGGCTGTTTTGACGGATGGATGCGGATGGTACTCGTGACAATATCGCTGAAATCCTGCTCATCGGAGACGGAGACCTCGACAATCCTGTCCTCAAGCTGACAGCGTTCCCGGGCATTATGATAGGAAAGCGTCTTGAGAACCTTGACGTAATCGGCCGTCGGTGCCAGACCGGAAATTGTCAAAACCCCTGTTTCGTTGTGATAATTCCAGGAAAGTGCCGTTCCTGTGGTGTCAACACTCAGAGATTCGTAGAGTCCGTCGGGAATGTTTGTCAACACCGCTTTCGCCTGATTGAGAAACGGACTGTCCTGATCAACAATGACAAGCGTTTCCGGAATGATCCGCACCGGTTCGGAGTTTTCCGTATATCCGCAGAGAGAATCCCCGCCGGACTCCTGACCATTGAGATGGATCTGCGGCTTTTGATTTTCCGTTTCCTGAGAGCGGAAATCCAGTTTTTCGTTGGAACCGTTGATGGTCACCGTTTTGGTGATCGGTTCGTCAAAGCCTTCGCCCGAAACCGTCACCGTATAAGTGCCGTTTTCCAGATATTCCTGATAAGCTCCCGCGGTCAGCGTATTGACTTCATAAACGACGACATCCCCCTGTTTTACGGTGATGTTCATGCCCGGCAGCCCTTCGCCCGCCTGATAAACGCGGTCGCCGTTGGCGTCATCGTAAACCAATCCCATCAGATAGGCCCCGTCGGAAAAAGAGGATCCGCTGACCGAACCGAAATCCACCGTCACCACCCAGGGACCGAAATTGTTTTTGTCTGTGGAGAGAAGTCCGATTCCGATGTCCGTGAGTTCCGCATTCATCACGTTATCACGATGCTCGTGCTTCGGATTACCAAAATCAATGACGAAAAACTGATGAATATAGGAAGCCAGCGTTCCGTAATCGGAATCCGTGACATTGGGAATATGAGCGGAAATGTTTTCCCTGACAAGCAGATTGTCCCCGCTGTTCGGGTTGTAATAGCCGGTGTCGGTGACCCGGTCCTCCAGTTTTTTTTCAGAAGAAAGTCTATGCCCTTCCTCGACTTTATCAATCATCAGTTGACTGTGAAGAACGGCCGCTTCCGCAAGACTCGGATTCCATGCCAACGGTGCGGCCGGTCGAAGTTCTTCCCATTCTTCGAGCAGCTTCGCCGCTTTAGGATAAGAGAGCCACTGATCTTGCAGAATTTTGTTAAACGCAGGATTTCTGGCCGTCAAATTTTTGTCGTTAATTTCTGAAAAAATACGTCCCAATTCTCCCTGCGGGTCCATCCTCATCTGATTGATCAGCTCCAGAAGCTCCATTTGTTCCGGCGTGGGATCAAACGGAGTTGCCGAGAGATATTCGCGTGATTCCAACAATTCCATGCGGAGCGGTCTTGTTTCCAAGTGACGTTTGCGCGGAGAGGACTTACTCATAACATTTCTCACTGACGTAAAGTAAAAAGAACAGACATAACGGAAAGGACAAAAAACGGTGAGTGAAATGGAAAAGAATACCGGATTGCCAAGTAATACCTATTATAACAGGAAATTAGACAGTATATCTACAAAATTGTTCCCAAAAACTCAAAATATTACTCTGTTGGAGAGTGATATGTAAAAATTTTCAAATTCTCAAAAATTTATTGCGGCGCAAATGACTTTTGAGGTATTTTATAGTTCCCAAAATTTTGCAATTCTTTCATTGAGAGTGGTGACTCAAATAGAGACATGCGTTGTCTTCCGATATGTCTTTCGGCCTCTAATGAAAACGTTGTTCCACTCGCGGACTCCAGTGAGCAACGCGAGCGGCAGCGTGGCACGCTGCACCGCACATTCGCAAGCGATGGAAAGATTATCCATCGGAGGCCGACCGCAAAGCTGGGAGGCAAATCTATTCTCTTTCACGCTATATTTTGTGTGTCGCGATATTGACTTAGTACTCTATCCGGTACATCATCTCTATTTGTCTCAGCACTCTCCTTTCATTTTCTTATTGGAATACCGTGATCGGCCAACGGTGTTTTGATTTGTTCCATTGTGTAAAGGCCGGTGTGCAAAATTCCGGCGATGATCGCCGCACTCACTTCCGTTTTTTCGAAAACTTCCATCAGATGGTCTATGTTTCCCGCCCCGCCGGACGCCACGACCGGAATACTCACTGTCCGGGCGATCTGTCCGGTGATGTCCAGCTCGAAGCCGATCCGCGTACCGTCACGATCGACGGAGTTGACCACAATTTCGCCGACTCCCAAATCCTCACAGCGTTTTGCCCAATCGAGTGCGTCCATGCCGGTTCGTTCACGGAAACCGCGGACGGTGACTTCAAACCCGCTCGGAAATTTTTCCCTGTCCGGGTTAGAGACGGGGTCCATGCCAAGCACAATGCACTGCCGCCCGAAAGCTTGACTTCCTTGAGCGATAATGCCGGGATCGGCGACGGCAAGGGAATTGATGGAAACCTTTTCCGCGCCGGCTTCGAGAACTTCCGCCATGTCGTGGAGTGTCGCAATTCCTCCTCCGACCGCGAACGGAATGTGAATCGCTTTGGCCGCGTCACGCACCATGCCGATGTCGATTTTACGATGTTCCGCGGAAGCGGTAATGTCGTAAACCACGAGTTCATCGGCACCTTCGTTGTAATACCGCCGGGCAAGCTCCACAGGATCACCGAGGTCAATGTTGTCCTTGAACTTGACCCCTTTTGTGACGCGGCGGTTGATCACATCAAGACACGGCACGATCCGCCGTTTCACCGGACAAACCGCCGCATCCATCCGGCCAGTGACTGGAGCAAAGGACGGTTCTTCCGGCACCGTGCCGTCCCACCGGGTGAAGTTTTTCAGAATACGGAGTCCGACAGGCCCGGATTTTTCGAGGTGAAACTGCGCCGCCGCCAGATTCTTCCGGCCGATCATTGACGCAAACCGCGTTCCGGCGTAATCCGTCGTGCCGATGATGTCGTATGGACTTTCCGGCACAGGATAGTAACTGTGGACAAAGTAAAAATCACTCTCGTCCGGCACACCGTTCAAAATCGGGTGTTTCCGGCACTGTTTCATGGAATTCCAGCCCATGTGCGGAACCTTGAATTGCGAACCGACCGGCTGAAACAGTTTGACCATGCCCGGTAAAAGCGACAACATCGACGTGCCGCCGTTTTCCTCGGAAAAATGAAGGAGAATTTGCGTGCCGAGACAGATTCCGAGAAACGGGACACCGCGTTGGAGAACCTCGTGCAATACCGGCACCAGACCGCGTTCGTTGAGGTTTTGCATCGCCGCGGCCGCAGCTCCAACACCGGGAAAAATCACCCGTGTCGCCTGACGCACCACCTCCGGGTCGGACGTGATCACGGCTTCGCAGCCCAGACTTTCCAGAGCCAGTTTCACACTTGTCAGATTACCTGCACCATAATCAATGAGTGTCAGCATATTTTCAATCCCTGAGATTTTTTACACTACCGGCGGATTTTTACCAAGCAAAAGTGACAAAACCGCCATTCGCACCGCCACGCCGTTGGTGACCTGATCGAGAATCGCGGAATGTTCTCCGTCGGCCACATCGGGAGTGATTTCGACACCGCGATTGATGGGTCCCGGTGCAAGAATCAGCACATTTTCCTTCGTTTTCCGCATACGGACACTGTTCATGCCGTAAAGATGGGCATATTCGGCAATAGAGGGAAACGGACGCACCACCTGCCGTTCGAACTGAATCCGCAACAGATTCAGGACATCCACACGGTTAAGGATGGCGTCAAGGCTGTAGCTGTATTCCGCTCCAAATTCCTTCCAGTACGGCGAAACCAATGTGGACGGTCCGCAAACAATGACGTTCGCACCGAGTTTTTTAAGTCCCCAAATGTTGGATCGGGCGGTCCGGCTGTGAGCAATGTCTCCCACCAGTGCCACCGTCAGCCCTTTCAGAGATCCGAATTTTCGGCGGATGGTCAGGATGTCGAGCAAGCCTTGAGTCGGATGTTCGTGCGGACCGTCTCCGGCATTGATAATCGAACAGCTAAGATTTTTTGCCAATAACCGCGGCGTTCCCGGACAGCCGTGCCGGACAATGACAGCATCAATTTGCATCGCCTCAATATTTTTTGCGGTATCAATGATTGTTTCGCCTTTATTCAAACTACTGGTTGAAGCAGCGAACTCAATGACATCCGCACCGACCCGTTTCGCGGCAAGTCCGAAACTTGTGCGGGTACGAGTCGAATTTTCAAAGAACAGATTGACGCACGTTTTTCCACGCAACAAATCCACTTTCCGTCCCGGCTGACGGAGTACCTTCAAAAAATCCTCCGCCGTGTCCAAAATCGTGGTGATTTCTTCCGGCGTGAGGTCTTCCAGTCCCAAAAGATGCTTCTGTGACCAAGGAACAACTCTTCTCTGCGGTTCTGAAAAATCGACCATTTCCGCACCGATAATCAAATGGTAAAAACTCTCATCAACACTCCTCAATATTAACAGGGAGACGGCAATCCGGCAAGGGTATCGGAAAAATTGCCAGTCGAGTGTCAGGTACGCCGGTGACGGGATTGCCGTCTTGCCGCGTAAAACCACACGAACGCGATCACGCCTGACAAACAGACGGAAAAAGCCAGATCACTCAGCCGTTTTTCCGCCACCAGTGAAATTCCGCTGACACTCAACCGCTTTTCTGACAACGGCGCAGTGAAAAAATAAACGGTACCGATTTGCGGGATTTCGATGTCCAGGCTTGCCGACTTCGTGGCCGTCACCGCGGTCATTGACGGGGAAACCGTATCAACCGGAGCGGACTGTGCAGGAACCAATTCGTTGTTCAGTGGAAGTCGTTCCGATTCCCACAGATCTCCGTTCACCGCGACGGGAGGCTGAAACGAACCGGACATTGAAAGATTCCCCCCTGAGATGCCTCCCGCAGCACCGAATAAACTGGAATCCTGCCTTCCTAGTTCGTATCCCAATCCCAATCCCAATTCCGGGCTTTTTCCCGCCATGCTGTCCAACAAAATCCCTGACGACACCCTCGCCGCTTCATCGCTTTGTTGTACCTCTGCGGAACCGCTGCGACTGGTTCTACCGATGCCAGCTGCTATGGCTATGCCGGGACCGGATTGCGGCTGCGACGGACTCGGAGTCATGGCCGGAACATTCCTCTCATTACTAACGATCCCATCTTGCGGAACGATCTGACCTTGCGCATAAACGCTCTGCGGCACCTGCGGCAGCGAACTCGGGGGTGCATAGTATCCTTGCATAAAACTTCCTTGCGGAGATTGCAGAGTCTGCTCCGGCGACAGCGACGACGATTGCCGTGGTATCTGTTGCTGCGGTATCTGTTGTTGCGGTATTGTCATCGACCACTGCGGATTCGGAACGAGTGCATTTTGAGCGGCCTGTTTTTGCGCATAACGTTCAAGATTCTCCTGCTCCAGCGACGACTGCGGCATCTGTTGCGATTGCGGCAGCGGTACAAGGGAGGAACTCTCCGAACTCTGTTTTTGCACGGACAATTTCGAGGCCAACTTTTGATCGCTCAGTTTTTCCTGATCTTTCAGCGACGACTGCGGTGCTTTCTCTTTGCCGAAAACGGAGCCGCTCTTAAGGTTAAGGTCCGACGACCGCGTTGAAGAAGAGGAATCCGTTTTCTTGCCGTCTTCCGACTGTATGACAACATTCCGGCCGCGTGCGTTCTCTTGCGATTCGAACCGCTGCTGCAATTGAAGGCTGTTGCTGTGAAACTGCTGCTGTTGTGCTGCCGGTGATGTCCGGGAGAAATTATCCATTTGCGGCGAATTACTCATGGAGGTTCCGTCCGTCTGCGGACTTTCCCGTCCTTGTGCCTGAACCGGCGAACTTTTAAAAGAAGAGAGGTCTTTCGACAGTCCCCCCAACTGTCGGATATTGCTGAACGCCCGCACTTTTTCGTAAGGATTGCCGGCTTGCAGCGTCTCTTGCAGTTTGGTGTTGAGTTGGTTTTCGTATTCCGACCTGGTTTCCGCCACGACGGCACTGTCTGTTTTCCGCATGGTGCCGTCGAAGCGGAACCGGTAATTGTCCGGCAGATAAAGTTTCACATACGACGAACTGACCGGAATGTTCAACACTTCAAGGAACGGAACATCAAGAGAACTCACCCAGCGGATTTTCCTCATTTTTCCGGCGTACACGATCCGTACAATGTAATCAAGATCGCCGACTTCGGTTTTGACAATCGGAATCCGCACAAAAGAAACACCGCTCTTGTCAGAAAGATTCCTGACGGGAATGTCCCTGGCGGAAAAAAGCGTCGGTTTGACCGGCTGTCCGAAATCGCCCGACCTGCCGGACTCGCGGAGATTCCACTCCGGTGTCGATAGGATCCGCACCACACGGATTTCCGCACCGGCCGGCAGTTTCAAATCAAGGTACTGTTCCGTCTTGTTGTCGATCCGGTAAATCTGTTCGGCGGTGTAATCGCCGTTTTCCCCGAGTACGGCCCGCGTTTCCGCAAGTCCGATTTGCGCTCCCGACATTTTGACCGTTTCACGCCGCATCATGGAAAACGCAAGTTTCGGCGGGACTTCCTTTTCACCGTCCGCCGCGTGACTTACCAGATAGGCTTCCGCCGCACCGGCACCGAGTATTTCCCTTAAACGTCCCCATTCTTTTTGCTGACGGCTGATCTTCCGCACACCGGCGAGATTTTTCGTATCAACCTGCATTTCGTCGAAACTTCCCGCGTTTTCAAGCACGATATACCGGTTGAGTACGTTTCCCGTCAACATTTTCGGAATGGCCGCAAAGTAGGGTTTGCCGGAAATCAATTCACGGTCATTGCGGATCAGAACGCGGAATTCGTTCATGATCTCGTCCTGTAAATGAAGCGTCACAAGAATGGTGCCATGATCCGTGTCCGTGATTTCCTTCCGCTGCAAAAGCGGTGCGTCAATCCGGGCGTCGGCCATTTCTTTCGGCAATTCAAACTGCACGGAATGAATTCCGGCGTTTTGAATATTGTAGTCAAGCAGAATCATCTCCTCGATACTCCGGCTGTTCGTCCTGACATTGGTGATGCTTTCGCACGTGATTTTAGGCATCCGCGGCACCAATGTCAGTTTGGCGGACGGTTTGCCGTCCCTTCCGGACAGACTGAATTCCTGACGGCGGAGCGGACGGTATTCATTCGCAATCCATCCGCTCATTTGCTCCGGCTCACGAATATAAACCAAATGCGTGTCATGAATGTCCACATCAAACGACGGATCAGCCAGTACCGCAAATTGCTGCTGTACCATTCTGAACCGTTCTGTCTGACCGGTTTTGTCACGGATGATCGGCACATCGACCTCTTTTTCCGCATCACAGGCAACAGTGCCGATGATATTGAACCGAATGTTCCTCTTGCCAGGAACATTGGCCCACAAAACGGTCAGTTCGGTTTCACCGGATTCCAGCGGCTTGGTTGACCATTCCACCGGCGATTCCGACTGCACCGTTTCCAGGCGGAAATCCTTCGGTAAAATCAGGTCTTCATGAAAGAGAGTCCATTCCGGTCTCTCCGAACGAAACAGATGACTGCACTCCAGTCTTACGAGATGCGGCGAGAGTTTGACAATGTTTTCAGCGGTACGGACGACGGTCAAATCCTTCTGCGTCACCGTGAGCGGCAGTTGGTAATTTTCCGACGTAAACCGGAGGGCTCGGAACGGTGTCAATCCGAACGGATTTTCCGCAACGGATGTTTTCACCATTTCTTTCACGAGAGAATCACCCGCCGGAGTCTCTTCCTTGTCATTTTGTCTGTCGGGCATATCCGTCATGCTGAGATTCGACGTTTCGCCGATTTTGACCTCAAGCCGCGGACTGTGCTGAATCGTGATTCGTCCGTGATGCATTGCGGCACCGGCCACACCGACATTCGGCACCGTGATCGTTTGCTGTTTTACGTCGGAAAAATCCGCATCACTCCTCAATACGAGATGAAATTGATCATTTCCTTCCGTCGGATGCAACAGCTCCACTTCAATCATCGTATCGGTTTGGGAATCGGTTTCCACGTTTTCCCAGCCGCGGACATTTTCCCCCTTCACGGAGACCACGAGAGATTTTTTCGGAACGCGCAACTGAAAAGACTCGTGTTTTCCGCGGCGGAATGCCAGTGACAAATCCCAGTCGAGAAGGAGAGCGTCCTCGCGGATATTGAACCGCAGTTCGGAATCGGCGGTCAGACTTTGATCAATTTCCGCCCCGGTCACTTTCGACCGCCACGACCATCGGAACTCCCCGTTCGGAGCGAGTGCTGTCGCGATCGTTTCATTGGGTTTCGCTGCCAGCCATTTTTGTTGAGCGGCGACATTACTGCATCGCAGTTCCATCTGTTCTTCAGGAAGCGTCACGAGGACTTTTTCCGCTGGAAATTTCGCCAGACGTCCCGAAACAAGCCGCCAACCTCCCTGCCGTTCCGCCTTGAATTTCACGGTGAACACAATCCGGTGTTTTCCCTTGCCGTGAATTTGAACCGCAAACAGACCGTTTTTCGACGGCGTCACGGAGATTTCCGCGTCACGGTCATCGACTTTCAATCCGGTCAGAATCCCCTGTCCCAGTGCAAGAGGAAAGAGAATCGGCTTGTTGTTAAGGATTTCGATCTCCGCGTCTCCCGTGATGCTTAAATCCTCGGTCTGTCCGAGGACCGCCCTGTATTCGCCGGAGAGGACGGCGTAATCCGCGGGAGCCTTTTCTTCGGCGGCGGCCTTTTTTTCAGGATGCACAAGATTCCAAAGTTCCATATATTTCGCATACGGCACAAGCAGCTTCTGATCCGTCCGCGTCAGCAGTTTGGGATGGGGTAAACCGTCCTCAAGCTGCGGAGCGGCAAGCATGGTTTCGGCGTCATAAAACGCGACGATCACGTCATCAGGAATCCGAATCGGTTTTTCCTCCGATGTTTCCGCGTGAACCGGTCCCGATATCCATGTGAGTGTCAGGAACATCATAACGGCGGCGGAAATGTTTTGTGTCTTCCGTTGTTTCATTTTTTGCCAAACTCCGGTGAAAAGATAAACCGCGAAAACCCAAAATCCCGCTTTGACGGCCTCATCAAAGAGTGAAGCGAAAACATCAAACCGGGGAACAAGCACAAGGAGCGTCCCGCCGGACATCACGCTCAGCACGAAAATCATGCGGGTACGGACGCTTGCTTTCCAAAGGAAAAGTCCGGCCAAAAGGACGCTTCCCCAGATGAAATAGAAGCCGAACGTGAAGAGTTGCGTGTTCACGGTTCGTACCCGAAGCTGCATTTCACTGCCGCCGATCATCTGGAACTGTTTGTGACGTTGAAGCGGAGAGGCGAGATTCTGCTGAAACCGCACCTGAACCGGCTGTACGGTTTGAAGCGTCTTGTTCTGATACGGCACGGTTTGCAGCGGTTCGTTCGGTACGGCTTGCGGCACGGCAGAGGAAACTTCACTGTCATTGATGCCGCTGCGATAACTGCGGCGGTCGGAAGTTTCTTCCGAGCTTCTGTTAAAATTTTGCAGTTTTTTGGCGTCTTCGGAATTGGAATCTTCGGTAATAAATCTTCCGTCTTTTTTACCCAATGATTCTTCTGATTCTTCCAACAGAATTTCCGAATCCGAATTCCATTCCGTTTCAGCCGACATCTTTATCTTTCGTTTCGACTGCGGCAAATCGGCTGCATAACGGGCCGACTCCCTTGCAGACATAAACGGCGAGAGGAAAATATTGTGAAGATAACGCATGACGAGCGGTCTCGGCGGTTCGTTTTCAAGCGGTTTGTCCCCAATGCGGACAACCTCATAACCGGGCGGTGCCGTCACGTTCCACACAACACGGGTCACCGGCACTTTTTGCCAGATAATGGTTCCCGCTTCCGCGCAGACAAGGGTTGTTGCTTCCGGGGCAAGGTACCTGAAATCATGCTCTCCCGCTTTCTTCGGTACGAGCAAATCGGGCAGACGGATGTCGGACGAGGCGAAAACCGGTGATGCTCCGCTGCTCTCCGCTGCCGCCCAGACGATTTCAAGCCTGCGCACAATACTGTCCGGTTTCGCCGGAATATCCGCCATGATGCCGTTTCCGTCCTTTTGCGGCTTGATTACGGCGCCATCAAGCGACACCGCCCAGATTTCTTCATTCCCGTTGAGATCAATCATGAGAAAGGTCGCCCGTGTTTTCAGGTCATACACCGCTTTGGTCACCCGTTTGCCGTTTGCCGCAATTTCCACTTCGCCATACACAAGCTGCACCAGGGACGACGGCAATTGAAAATCAGGATTCTGCTTGATGTCCACATGAAGCGGGTTTTCGCGGGTGATTCCCTCATACACACCGAGAAGCCGCTGACCGGGAATGTAGTGCGACGCGGCCAGTTCTCCGACATCCACCGGACGCAACAGAGAGGGAGAGGCCGTTTGAGAAGGAACGGCTGTTTCATGCAGCGAAAGATTCAATTCTTCATGTCCCTCGACGGAAACAAGTCCCGACTGCCACGCCGTCTCTTCGGCAGTGACAAGCGGAAGTTCCTGTGTTGTTTCCGCTTCCGTTGTCTGTTCAAAACGGACCCCGAGCGTCAAAAGTCCTGACTGCGGACCGGCGAGCTGCACATTCCACTTGCGAAATTCCCTGCCGTCCGCCGCCGTCACGGGTGTACTGACATACTCTTTGACCTCAAGGCCGTTCAGTCCGAAAATACCGATGTGTTCCGGGGTCTCCGCAGGAAGTAAAAATGAAAGAAACTTTGTCCGTGCCTGTTCCACATTGTAATGCAGTTCGTAATTCACCGACATCAATGACGGAGCAAACCGGAAAAACGCGAATGTTCTCGCGGTCAGACGCGGCAGGGTGCGTGTGATGCAAAGCTCGGTCGAATACGGCTGACTCCAGTACCGAAACGCCATGTCGACGGGAAGTCCCGCGAGAAATTCGGTTCGCTCCTTGTTATCCAGCGGAATGAGACGGACGTCATTTTCCGACGTGACAAGCATGTCACTGTCCACGGTCACGGCAATCGTGCCGCGGTCGTCCGCCGCGTCGGCAAGACAAAATCGCGGAAACGGAAATTTCTGCTCGCTCCAGTCGCCAAACCAGCCGGGAGTGTCCCCTTTTGCCTCGAAAAAGACCGGAAAAACCGTCTGCGGCTCAATCCCGTTGACAACCTTGATTTGAACGGACGTTCCTTTTTGCTCAAACGGAATCATGACATCCTCCTGATCGGTGACCCGTGTGACCGTCCAATTTTCAGGAACTTCGAGTTTGAGCGTGAACAATTTTTCATGACGCGGCGAAATTTGCAGCAGTCCGCGCAGCGTTTGCTCTTTGTCGCTGAGCGTGAGCACCTGATGCGAGACGGCGTCGAATGCCGGTTTCGGTTTGAGAAATTCACACACAATACTCCAGTCGCCGGTGTTCGGTGCATACCACGCCGCAACCGTTCGTACTGCCGGAGCGTCCGCCGTTGTTTCAAACACTTCCGCGGAAATGGTATTCTGCAAAATCTCCGGTGCTATCGCAATAAGCCGTGTTGCGTCAAGCTTGTGGACATTCCACTGCGTCTCAAGCAGGAGTCCGAACACCGCGGAATCGCTGCTGACCTCAAGCGGTTTGAATGCCGGAAACGCCCATTCGGAAAGCGTGTCATTCGCGGACACCGTATCGAAAAAATGCACCGCTGTCAGATTGACGGAGACGATGCCGCTGACAGGTTCACGGAACCGGACTTCAAGAATCGACTGGTTTTCACGTTCCGTCACACTCCACTTTGCGAGTTGCGGAGAGACCGCCCCGGTCATTTCAAAACCGCGCGGCACAACAAATTCCGCGGTTTGAACCGGTTGATGCAGGATGTCGAGAGAAAACGCGGCGTGAAGTTTTTCGTAATGTCCTGTCACCTCGGCAAACTGAACGCTTTGGGAAAGGACGGACTTGAGAATTTGTGTCCGGTGACTGTTGAGTGTCAATGTCAGATGTTGTGCGTCGCTTTGCGGAAGGAGTTCAAATTTTGTCACACGGGAAGCTCCTTCCCCTTCAACATGACGGCTCACAATGACCGCACCGTCTTTGAGTTCGACATCTCCCGGTACGACAAGTCTTTCCGCCGTTTTTGGGGCCCGCGGCACACGGAACCGGATTTCCTGCCGCACCGTATCGACAAGAAGCTGTGATGTCATTTCCAGTTCGAGTGTGTGGCGTCCTTTGCCCCGCAGAAAAAGAGTGTACGGCGCGTAGGGTGCCGGGGTTTCTTCCTCATGGGGCGAAACACCGAATCGGGCCGGTTCTCCGTCAAGGATTGCGGACTGAACCGCGACGGAATCCAAGTCAAGCGGCAGAGCTTGCCGTTTGTCCGTCAACGACTCCCACTGAAGGACCGCATGAATTTTCGCCTGTTCCCCTTCGATCGTGACCGTGTAATCACTCGCGAGAAACACCGTCGCAACCGGAGCGGCGGCATCCGGCGAATCCTGTGTTTCCCGCTGTTGGAGCGATTCGAGTAAAAGTGTTTCAAACTCTTCACGCGGCAGCAGCACACGGTCTTTGCAGTTTTCAAGCAGCTTTGCCATTTCGGAAGCCGGCACGAAAAGTTCCCGGACAGTGATCTTTTTCGGTTCGTCTTGTGCGTGAAGAGAACATGCCAGCATCATCGACAGGACAGTAAAAAACCATTTACGCATGAGGACCTCCTTCCGTGTTTTCAGAACTCGTTGTCACTTCAGCGGATGTCTCTGTTTTTCTCCGCGTCAATGGTGTCGTCATGATGGTTTTGAACGTACTCCAACCGCAGACGAGCGACCGGATGATCCAGAGAATCACCGTCAGACCAATCGCCCACCGTACACCGGAAACAACACCGGCGGTAAACATCAATGTCGGAGCAATCAGCACAAGCAGGGCGTAAAGTATTATGACACTGAACACGACAATTCCGCGAATCCGCCACTTATAGAACATCAGGAGAATTCCTCCGGTCAGAAGCAGGAGAAACATCACCACGTTAATGAAGCTGATTTTCCGCAACCGTATGGTGAAAAGTCCGGCATTGTCGGAATCCGGCTGAATTGTCGAAAAGAGATAAGGGCTTCCGTCCACCGGAAAATTCCGCCAGGAAGGAGACGAACGTTGTTCAAGCTCTTGCGTCAACACCCCCGTCACCATATCAACACCCGGACTGTTACTGATGCCCACCGTATCGCTCTGAAAGGTGGGAAACATGTGAAAATTCTTCGAGCAATTCCCTTGGTAGGAAGTGAGAACATACTCCTCCGGCACATAAACCGCGACGTACACGTGCTGAATCGCCGGTTCATCAGGAAAAACAGGAATGGCAATCGTTTCACGCCGTGAGAGGTGTTTCCGTTCCGGCGGAGCGTCTTTCTTTTTCTGTGTGTACCGGATTTCGAGCAAAAACGGTTTGTCGGGAAGCGTCGAGGTCAACGGAATCAAATACTGTCCCGCGGCATCGGTTTCCAGCGTCACCGGCACATCATTGATTCGCGGCTCAACGTCAAAGGAAGAATCCGGCGGCAAAATGACCGGCAGCCGTTGTTTGACGCTTTGAATCCGGTAGAGTGCCTGCACCGATTGCGTGTTCGCCCGTGTCAGCACATGACGGATCAAAGCGTATTCAATACTTGCCCGTTTGACTTCATGCCATTCATACCGCATGGCACTGAGGGAAAGTTTCCAATCCTCGTGAAATTCAAATCCGTATGCCGCATCCGCAATACGGTCCTCGGCTTCCACATCATGCTGCGGGTCAATCTGCCGCAGTCCGTTGTTGACGTCCGATGTGGAGATGTCAACGGTTCCGGTTTTGGCCAGCAGGATTTGTCCCCAGGAACGGAACACCTTTTGCGGAATCAGCCGAGGAACCGAAATTTCAACGCTTTTCCCGTCAAGAAGCTGCGGAATCTGTTTTTCCCACGTCAGAATGATGGTTCCTGTTCCTTGCAAATTGGTGTCATTGGCAAAGTTCCACGCCTCATATCCTTCGGCCACATCTTCCGGCTGCGGCGAAAGAACGGTATCGCGGAAGTCTTTGGTTTGATTACGCAGGTCTTTGGAAATTTCTTTCGGCACATCAATCCGCAATGACGGGACACCGCTATACAAGACGTTATAGGCGATTTTGTCGGAAAAGCGGACCACTCCGTCGTCAATTCTCGCGGTGAGAAGCTGTTTGATCGTCACCTGCGGTGTCCGCCGCATCGCCTGAAGCGAAAGTTCCGGCTGTTCTCCGGCAAACACATAGGCAAGATTCCCCAAAATCGGCCTCGCAATCCATTTGTCCGCCAACTGTTCACGCGGCACATTCTGCATTCCGGTGAACGCGGTCGGGGTCACCCGTAAACTGTCGGGCGACTCCAGAACGAGAATCCCTTCCTTTTGTTCGATCCCTTCAGAAGCAACAACCGGCACAATGATCTTGAGATCAAACGCTTTTTCCGTTTCTTTTTGCTGTGCGTCACGATTTTGCGGTGGTTGCGGGGGAAGGGGTTGTGAATAAAACCGTACCGCAACTCCGACAATACCGATGGCTTTTCGGGCAAGATTCACTGTCAGCCGTTTCCTTTTCGGTTTTCCCTCTTCGGTCGGCAGATCGGAAAGCTGATACCCGTCAATGACAAGGGACGACACTTTGGTCGGCTGCTGCGGGGAGGAACCGGATTGAGATTGACGATTTTCCGGCGGTGCGGTTCTGCCCAATAAATTTTGCACATTAATGGAGGTGTCTCCGCTCACGTTCATGACATTCAATCCCTCCGGAACATCATAAAACAATTGAAAAACGCCTGCTTTTTCAATTTGATAAGCATTCACCATCTGAACGGAATAGTCTCCGTCTGAAGAAAGCGATATACGTGTTTGTGTTTTTGCAAAAATTTGCGGACGCTCTTTTTCGACCGCCAGTTCCAACCCATACACCGCGGCGGAAAGTCTGTATGCCAAACCGGTTGCGCGAATTTTAAGATTTTGCGGCAGTTCCGCCGGATCAATCTGGACCAAACCGGACATTTTCTTCTGCTCACAAACAAGCCCCGGTGATGTATCGACCGCCAATGTTCCTTGATGCGCACCGACACCAATGATTTTGATTCGCGGTACATCTATCGAAAAATGGTCTGTCTCAGGAATGAATTTTTCCAGGTCAATCAGCAACGACTGTTTTGATTTCGCCGGCTCAAAGAGTTCCACTTGAATCACTTGCGTCTTTTCCCCTTGTGAAATTTCCCAAGAGCGGATGTTGTCATCCACAACTCCGACGACTTTTTGATCTTCCGGCACTTCAATGGCAAGTTTGTCAAGTTGAGCGCGGCTGATAGAATAGACAATATGCACACGATTGCGTATCACCCCTTCTTCAACGGTGACCCGCTGTTGTGACTGAACATTGGCGAGCGCTTCAAGTCCTTTGGCACCTTCCGCTTTCGGTGTCCAACCGATCTGCACGTTGGGAGCGGAACCGGCGAATGCCCGAAAAATCGTTCCTTCCGTTCCGTTTTCAGGCGGAAATTCACTGGCGGCAATCATCGGCGCAAAATCGACTTTAACCCCTGTGTCCGGCATCCGAAATTCCCAACGGCTCAAAGGGGCCTGCGGCACACGCAACGACACCGAATTCCGGCCCGGTGATTTTTCATAACTTTTTGCATAACAGAGCGTTAGCTCTCTGCGAACAGGAGCGTCCTTTTTTCGTTCCACCAGAAAAGAATATCCGTTTTGATTGTCGCCCAATATTTGAGCCGGTTCACCGCCCAGTATGGCTTCTGTGATCGCAACTCCCTGCAACTGAAGGGGTAACGTATGCCATCCCGGTTCAAGCAGATCGAATTTTACCGTTGCGGTCACTTCCACCAAATCGCCGTTGATTTTGGCAATGCTGTCTGTTTCCGTAATCATTGCAGGAATCGGAGCTTTTTCCGGTTCAGGAGCCGGTTGGGGAGTCTCAAGACGCTTGGCGGCGTCCCACAATTTACGAAATTCCGCATAAGGCAAAAACACGCCGCGTCCTTCCGATTCAAACGCCCCGCGAAGTTTTTCATACGGCACATAAACCGTCTGTTCTTTCTCAATGACGGCAACCGGTTTGGAGACCGCCGGTTCCGGTTTCGGAGTTTTTTCTACTGCCGGTTTTTCTTCGGTAACAGGGGAAGCCTCCTCCGTTCCATTTTCTGTAACATTTTGATTTTCCACGAGTTGCGTCTCCTCCTGAGGAACAGGTTCCGATTCCTGAGCGTAGAGTGTTCTCGCCACAGAAAACAACATCAAAAACATCGCCATGAGCGGCAATACCATTTTTCGGTTGTTGGAAAAAAACATAAAAAACTCCTATTTTAAGGTTACACTTAAAAGTTTATGTGACAGCAACTTCGAGACTCCAACAAAACCGCGGTCACGGAGGACGTTTCTATCTACTGTTGAATAAAAGGGTTACGGTAATGAAAACACCTCTCGGACACACAGAAAGCCCATTTTGACACACGAATGTTACGTTTCATTATACAAAACAAAAAGACGTATTTGTACTGCCGCCGGATTTAAAAATACAAGAATTATCCGAAATTTTCCGAACGTATTTACTCCATTGGGGAGCGGCTTTGAAATGACGTGGAATGAGTAAAACCGGGCGAGACGGCGAGTTGCTTGCAGACGTTCCCAAAGATCGACCGGCGAGAAGCATGCTGCTTCACCGCAGTTGCCTTCGGCCTCCAGTTGAAAAGATTTTCCATCTGACGGCGAACCGCCAACGTAGCACGTTGGATCGCACTTGCCTCACAGCTTCGCGTTCGGCTTCCAGTGATAACGTTGTTCCACCTGTCGACTCCAGCGACTAACAGGAGCGGGTCCGTGGCTTTCGGAGCGGCAGCTCCATCCGTCCGCCGCGGTTAAACTCATTTGCTTGCTACAGAGACTAAAACAACACAAAAGATGGAAAATGTTTCAGGCGTTACCCTCGCAATAGTGAAACATTTTACCGTTATGATGTAAAAATGAAAACGCGGCGCATTTATGCGTACACGTCGAAATGACTGCCGGTTCCCTGGGATTTTCCCACAGGTGTCATCGCGGCGTCCATCAGTGATAAAACAGCATTTCCAACCGCTTTCTGCATGTTCATCGACTCTTTGAGCACTTTAACCTGCATCTGCATCGCGAGTTGCTGCTGCTGAGCCTGCATGTAACCATTCACGAGTTCCATCATTGTCCGCCTCACTTTCTATTGTACCGCCGTTTGAACATACCGAATCTGTACAGTAATATTATCGTCTCCCAAATGTAGCACACGTAATAAAAATGATGGGACAAAAAGTAAAATGTCAGAGGAAATTTTACGGACATTGGGTCGCAATGAGGATTTTTCTGATTTTTGGGATTTCAGAAGGTATAAACCCGTGATGGTTCACCGTTATATTTCACGGGAATCCGTAAGATGGAACAGTCAGGAATTTGTTTTTCACACCCAAACAACGATATTTCGAAAATTTATGCCATTTTTACTCTGAAAAATCCAATTGGCAAGAGAATTGCATGTTGGTACGGTATTAGATAAAATACAAGTTATCCTGTTTTGTTTCTCATGAAGTCTAAAATTTATTATTGACTGTAATATTTGAAGGAGGTTCCCCATGTCACACCGTTCGTTTTGCAGATTTTTAATGTTGGTTATTGTTCTGTTTTTCGGAAGTGCCGTTTGTGCCGCGGACAAAAAACCGAACATTCTCGTGATCGTCGTTGACGACATGGGGTTTTCCGACCTCGGAAGTTACGGCGGAGAAATTGAAACACCGAATATCGACTCTCTGGCAACCGGCGGACTTCGTTTCACGCAGTTTTACAACACCGCGCGATGCTGGCCGACCCGCAGTGCTTTGATGACCGGTTATTATCCGCAGCAAATCCGGAGTGATCCGCCGCAGGGAAAACTGCCTCAAGGGACGCTCCTGATTCCGCACTACCTGAAACCGCTCGGTTATCGGACATATCACAGTGGAAAATGGCACGTTCCCGGCGCACCGTTTCCGGTCAAAGACGGCGGATTCGACCGTTCCTATGAGCTTTTGGATCACAATCACAATTTTTATCCGCAGAAGCACCGGCTCAATGACGAACCGATTGCCGCAATCGACCCGGAAAACAACGGCGGATATTATACGACAAACTTTATCGCGGAACAAACGATTCATCAGCTTCGGGAACACGCGGAAGAACATGCGGAGAAACCGTTTTTTGCTTACACGGCTTTCACGTCGCCGCATTTTCCATTGCAGGCTCCGCAAAACGTCATCGACAAATACCGTGACCGTTACGTCGAAGGTTGGGATGCTGTCCGGGAAAAACGGTTCCGGCGGCAGACGGCTTCAGGAATCGTCCGCACAACACTTTCGCCGCGGGAGGAAAATGTCGGACCGCCGTATCCGCAGAACAATCTGGAGATTCTCGGAGACGGTGAAGTGCTCCGGCCAGTGGCATGGGAAACGCTCACCGACACTCAAAAACGGTTTCAGGCGGAAAAAATGGCGATTCACGCCGCAATGGTCGACTGCATTGATCAGCAGGTCGGGCGGATCATCGAAACATTGAAATCCATCGGACAGTGGGAAAACACCGTCATTTTCCTCCTCTCTGACAATGGATGTTCCGCGGAAATCATGGTTCGCGGTGACGGTCACGATCCGGCGGCCCCGTTGGGGTCAGGAAAGACCTACCTCTGTCTCGGTCCCGGTTGGTCGACGGCAAGTAATACTCCGTTCCGGCGGCACAAAATCTGGACTCTGGAAGGGGGAATCTCGACACCGCTCATTGTCCATTGGCCGGAAGGAATTCCAAAAAACCGGCAAAATACGCTACGGCATGAAACCGGACACGTCATTGACCTTCTCCCGACAATCCTTGACCTGACGGGCCTTGACCTGACCGGTGCGTCGAAGGAGAACGATTCAGGGGTTCCGTTACCGGGGGAAAGTCTGCTTTCGGCGGTACAAGGAAAATCACTCAACGAAAATCGGAAAGATTTGTTTTTCCTGCATGAAGGAAATCGCGGTCTCCGCTCCGGAAATTACAAAGCGGTCTCAACAGCGGACAAACGTCAAGGGGATGGTGAATGGAAGCTGTACGATTTGAGTACTGATCGGAGTGAGCAACATGATCTGGCAGCGGAAAAGCCGGAAAAACTTAAAGAACTTGTTACGAAATGGGAATTGTGGAATCAAACGTGTTCCAAAGAGAGTGAGCGTCCTTAGACTGTCACAAAAAAAGATGAGAAAAAAACAAAAACAGGAAGAAAAATGGCTTACACATTGCAAAAGCAATTTTAATGATTACAATAAGTTAAGTGATAATTCCTGTTTTTTGAAATTTCGTCTTGAATATTTGGGGAATGGCGGCTTGAAAACACAACAAACTTACTGGAGTATCTCTTTGAAAATGTCATGAAATTCAGTTACAGTTAGATGGAGAAATGGAATGCAAATCTTAAAACGTACAAAAAAAGGATTGGGAATACTGAGGTCTTTGGAAGAACGGTTGGCGGAGCCGGAAAATTCCGTAATCAGCGGCAAAATCAGAAGGGTGAATGCTTTTGAACCGGCTCACCAAAAATTGTTGGAATTTTGCAGCGAAATTGAGGCAGCCATAAAAAGAGTCACCAATTCACAGGTTCAGACACTTTCCGTCTTGCCGGAGCCGACAAGCATTATCATCAGAGGATATTGTAACTCCTTTTATATCAAGCAATTAGCACAGGAAGCCGTCATGCGGATCGTCAAAAACAAAGAAATCATCAACGAGATTCATGTTTACTGATGGATTTTTCGATTTATTATTCATTGATCTGTTTTTACGCATTTTTTCTTTTTCTGCGATTTTTCCAATAGACGCCGCCGCTCCGACTGATTATGATAAGAAATGTGCAATATGCCGGATTTTGATAAATTTCAGGATTTCCGTCGCCATTTGATTAACAAGACAATATCATTAAGTGTCAATTACCGGAGGTTTGGTTATGATGTCGATTCGTCTCAAGGTTTTCTTTGCGGCTTTTTTGATGAGCGGGATTTTAGCATCTGTGTCACTGAAAGCCGAAGAGTCTGTTCCAGAAAAGCTGGGATTGTTTTCTGCGATTGAGCAGGGTAAAGTGGAAGTGAAAGTTGTCGCTAAAAATTCCCTGCAATCGAAACTCATTGTCACAAACAAGACAAAGACCCCATTGAGAGTGGACTTGCCGTCTTCTTTTGCACTGGTGCCGGTTTTGGCTCAGGATTTTATGGGAGGCAGCGGCGGGGTGAGTGGAACCTCAAGCCGGTCTTCCACTTCGCGTTCCTCCACCAGCAGCAGTGGAAGTCAGTCGACCGGCAGCGGTTACGGCAGTAGCAGCGGCAATCGAAGCAGCAGCGGCAGTAACAATTGGAGTCTTTTGCCGGAAAAAACCATTCAGGAGACCGTCCGAACTGTTTGTCTTGAACATGGTAAAAAAGAGCCTTCCCCGCGAACTCATTACGCGATCCGCCCGATCACGGATGTCACCGACAACAGAGCCGTTCATCTTCTCTGTGAAAAGGTCGGTGTCGGGGAAGTGGATCAAAACAGTGCTCAGGCGGCTGTCTGGCATCTGAACAGTGAAGTGAGTTGGGAAGAACTTGCCGCGAAGTTCAAAAAGACCGCTTACGGCGGCAAGATTGTTTCCTATTTCAACCGTGATCAGATGAATGAAGCAATACGGTTGGCGGAAAAAGCTGTCGGCACTATTGAAGAGGAAGAGCGTGCCATGGCCGGAACCGAAGCCGGACCGTCACTCGCCAATTGATCTTCTTCTCTACTACTTATAGCTTGTCTAGATTGACACGGTCATATTCACTCGACAGGACGCGGCGGCCTGTCTTTTTTATGCCGTCATTCCCGTGAAGGCCGCCAGTCGAGCAGTTGAAGTTCGACATTGGAAACGCCGCGGAATTCATTAATCACCGGATGAAACGCGATGTCGATCGGGCCGTTGTGCGAGTTCATCGGTTCGACCCAATCCGCTTCTCCAAAAGCCACGGCTCGTTTTTTTTGTTCTCCCTGCCGGAATGTCGCGGTGAAATGCCGGTTGTCCTGCCCCATTGTTTTCGCCGTTTCCGTGAGTGCCACCTTACACGTACAGAGAACAGGCCGCTTATTGGCCTGTCCGAACGGAGCCAGTGCTTCCATTTGCCGTACAATGTCGGTTTGAAACACGGAGAGCGGAAATTCGGCATCAATAAAAAGCTCCTGAATCCGGTTTTCGTGAGGAAGCATGGACTCCGTCACTTCGCAAAACGCATCACGGAACAGATCAATGTTTTTGTCCTCAATGGTCAGACCGGCGGCGGCGGCATGTCCTCCGAACCGCAGGAGATATTCCGAACATGCGTTCAGGGCATTGTAAAGATTGAGTCCTTTGATGGTTCGTGCGGAACCTCCGGCTGGTTTGCTCTGCATCCGGTCTTTGGCAATCAGAATGATCGGTTTGTGATATTTTTCCGCGAGCCGCCCCGCGACAATTCCGATGATTCCCGCATGCCATGACGCATCGGCGAGAACATAGGAGGAATCCTCCGGCGAGAATTTGTCTTCAATCTGCTGAACGGCGGAGCGGAAAATGTCCCGTTCCAGTTTCTGCCGCGACTCGTTCAGTCCGTTGATGTACTGTGCGATTTCCGCGGCACGTTCCGGCTTGTCGGTCACAAGAAGTTCCACGCCGAGCTGTGCGAAACCGAGCCGTCCGGCAGCGTTCAACCGCGGTGCCAGCGTGAATGCGATAGTTTCCGACGAAAGACGGGTCCCTTCTTTGAGACCTGCCGCTTTCATCAATTCCTGAAGTCCGACCGGTACGGATTTTTTCAAGCTGTTTTCAAGGGCGTAACGCACCAGCATACGGTTTTCATCAAGCAGCGGCATCACATCCGCAACGGTTCCTATCGCGGCCAGTCCCACCGCCTGAAGCAAAAAATCCCGCATCGCCGCAGGGAGTTTCGCAGTGGTTTCTTTCTGATCACTCTTCAACTGACAAAGCATCCAGGCCACTTTGAACGCCACCATTGCGCCGCACAATTCAGGAAAAGGATACGTTCCGCCAAGCATCGGGTGTGCAATGGCCGACGCTTCCGGCAAAGTCTCACCCGGTGTATGGTGATCGGTAATCAGCAATTCGACATGAACCTCTTTGGCTGTTTGAGCTTCGTCAAGACCATTGATACCGCAGTCGGTCGTGACAATCAACTCCGTTCCCTGGAGAGCCAATTGCCGGATGGCATCGTGATTCAGTCCATACCCTTCGGAGAGTCTCGCGGGAACGTAGTAATTAACATTCCCTCCCAAAAGACGAATCACTTGCCGGAGAATGGCAGTTCCGGTCATGCCGTCAGCGTCATAGTCTCCGAAGACGGTGATTTTTTTCCCGCTCTTGATTGCATCATGAAGTTTTTCCGCCACCTGAACACATCCCGGCAACATCTCCGGAGGCCGTAAATTCGTGAGCTTCGGAGTCAGAAAAGATGCAGCCGCTTCCGGTGTAGTGATTCCGCGGCCGATCAACAACTGAGCGATCAACGGATGAACATTCACCCGTTGTCCGAGTGACGTGACGTGTCCCTGATCGTAAGAGTGAATCTTCCAGAATTTTGACATACTCCATTTTCCCCGTGATAAGTGTTTCTACCGCAGCCGGATTGTTTTCAATCTCCGCAAAACCGCATCATCAAACGGTTCCCGCAGAAAATTTCAACCGGTTGGGTATCCTTCTCCATTCGTACTTCAGAAATTAACGTCCGGCGATTGAGTATTTCCTTGTTTTCCGCGACGCAAGGAACTCTTCAAGCAGTTCCTCGGCAATGATCCAACCGCGGCATTTCGGAGACCCGCACAAACACGGGATGGCACGATCTTCCGTCCAGGCATAATCTATCGTCAACTGTTCGTGCGGCTCAATGTCCCGAAGCGTTTCCAGCCAAAGTTCAACCCCGAACGCAGCGTCCGTTCCGGCAAATTTCTTCGCCTGCGGACGGTTTGCCCGCTCAAACGCCAGCTTCCGGCGGAGGGTGTCGTCCCATTCGTTCTCATCAATATAGTTCAGCAACTGACAATTCGGCTCACAGGAATGATTCAAAAAACAAAACGGTGCCGCCGGTTCCAGACTCATTGAGCCGCCGGCATCAATGCAGTAGTTGGAAGAATAATCCGGATCAGCGAAGATTTTTCCCCGAACACGGCCGATTCTGGCTCCTTCACGATATTTTCTTACGGCGAACACTCCGAGACCGCAAACCGTACGGTCCACCCGGATTCCTTTCGGAAAACTTTTGGCAAAATGAGGATGGTGACGGTTCTCCACATCTTCACGTTCCAATTCAGTCAGTTCACAAGCAAGAAACGGAAACTCAATAAGCATAAAAATGATCACGGGTGGCGAAATGGAAGAAAATGACATCACGAACCGGTCATTATCTCCCTTCTTGCCGTTTCGACAAGGACGGGGTAAAACAGCCGGAATGGGAACATCTTCATGAATTTCAGTTCACGGCGGAATCGTAACATTCATTGCCAACCACGGATGATTTCCGCGGTCAACTCATGAATCATCCGAATGACGGGACGCGAACATCCTACAGCCTGCGTCCGCAAATAGTGCAGTCCCAGTGCCTCGCAGCGTTCACGCACCTCAATGTCGAGGTCGTAAAGAAGTTCAATGTTTTCCAGCATAAAACCGAACGGACAGAATATCAGCGTTTTCTTATCCTCCTTTTCGACAGTTCGGACATCAGGGCCGATCCAGTTTTCCTCCGAACCTCCGCCGCGGCTTTGAAACATCAGTTCCCAGTCGATGTGAAATCGGGCAAGATTCAATGTTTGAGCGATTTTGTCTGCCGTGTCGAGAAGTTGCCGCCGATAGATTTGATTTTTGTCTTCATTCTGCGGGAGTGAGTGCGCCGTAAAAATGAGCTTGACCGTTTCCGGCTGCGGCAATTTTTCCAACAGAGAATCCTTGTCTTCCAGTTTGGGAATTTTGGTCCCATTGTTCTCCAAACTGGCGAATGTCTCCAGAATCGTTAGAGCGGACGCTTCCGTAAATAACGGGTGATCATGAAAAATCCGTGTCGTGCGGATTTCCATGCCGCCGGTGAGTCCTGTTTGTTTCTGTGCCGATTGAATGGCGTCCGTATATTTCTGAAAACTTTCCGGCGATGCAAAAGGAACCGTACAGAAAGCAACCACCTTTCGGACACCGTCGCGGGCCATCGCCGTGAGCGTTTCGGGAAGCAGCGGATGCCAGTAAAGGTTTCCCCAGTAGATCGGTATTGTAGCAGTCTGTCCCATCTTTGAGGACAAATACGCAGTGAGAAGCCCGCGACACTCCTCGTTGACCGGACTTACCCCGTTAAAAAGTTCATATTTTCGGGCGGCCTGCTCAATCCGTGACATCGGAACATTTTTTCCGGCGAGAATGTTCTGAATGAACGGAAACACATCTTCCATCTGCTCAGGACCGCCGTATGACACCAGAAGTAATGCACAATCCGAATGTTCCATGATCAATAAATAAAAAGGGTAAATACGGTCATTCCACAGCCGGCAAATCCTTTTAGCCCTGTGACGGGTCAAACAACGCGATTCGCTCTCCACAAAATCGTCTAATTAGACAGATCATGTGTTCAAACCGGAAATTGATATCAACCTGAGTATATCAAAAACGGACGTTTGAGCAATGTCTTGACATTTTCCTCTCTCTGTTTCATAATGATACAATTGTGGAATGATTACGGCACATAGGAAGATTTTTTGATTATGCCAAAATATATCACACGATATGGAACAATGCGGCTTTTGGGGATTTTTGCGTCTCCGGACGGCACTCCGTTTCATCGTGACGCACGGGTGATTGTGCGGACCAGCCGTGGTCAGGAAACCGGTCAGGTTCTTTGCGAGGCGACCCCGGATGTTTTGCGGCATCTTCCTCAGCAAATGGAGGAAAACAAAATCATCCGCGTCATGACTCACGCGGACATTCTCGAAGCAAAACGAATCCACGAAGAGGAACATGACGAGTTCAGCCGGTGCAGTGAGGTGATCAAGCGGATGAAAATCGAGATGAATCTTGTCCGCATTGAGCACATTTTCGGCGGCGAACGGATCATCATTTATTATGTCGCAGAGGGTAGGGTCGATTTCCGTGAACTGGTCAAGGTTTTGGCGTCCGAATTTCAAACACGGGTCGAAATGCGGCAGATTGGAGTTCGCGACGAGACGAAACTCCTTTCCGATTTCGGAGACTGCGGCAAAGAATGCTGTTGCAATTCCTATCTGACCGCGATGCCGCCGGTGTCAATGAAAATGGCGAAAATGCAGAAGGCGACACTTGATCCGACCAAAATTTCCGGACGGTGCGGACGGCTGAAATGCTGTTTGCGGTACGAATACAGTACCTATCTGGAACTTTTGAGTCAAATTCCCGCTTTCGGGGCAATGGTCACAACGGCGGAGGGAACCGGTCGTGTCGTGGGGCAGGAAATCCTCCGGCAAAGAGTCTATGTGGAATTTCCTGATCAGACCAGAAAATCGTTCTCTATTTCTGATGTGGAATTTTCCAAAAACAGCGCAACCCCGGAAAATCTGGAGGTCATTGACTTCCCCAAAAACTCGTGTTTTTCGATGAGACCTCCGCAAAGACCGACATGACGAGAAGGTAGGGTCGCGCGTTGAAAGGGAATCGGCTTGCGGACAAAACGCTGCATAGACATTGGAGTACGACGACCTATGTCTGCGGCCTACGACACGACGGAATCGTTGCGCCGCAGGCGTTTGTCGGTGCGATGAACCGTCAACGGTTTTTGGAAATAGGTGGAAACGGTGTTGTGCAAAGGGAACATTGTCGCGATGTGGGGAAACTGCAAGAGTTCCTTCACGGGTCGGGAAAGTTTTTTCTTCAACCGACTGTAAAAATGACTTCAAACACTATGGACACTGTCTGCGTAAATAATTAATCCGCTCTAGCCGTGATATTTCACCACCATAAATGATGCTTCGCGCCCAAAAAATCTGGTTGAACTGTGAAATATCAAGGGCGGACTTTTTTTAACATGCCGGAATTTGCTGTTTCTCACTTTCTTTTCCGCGCCGGAAAAATTTCTTTTGATTTGGTTTCACATCGAAAATTGCGACGTTTTGTCGCTGTAAGACACTTCGGAATGTTTGCCGTATCCTCCTGAAATTCTGTTTTGGCACGGCAGTTGCAATAGAGTGAAAATGTTCAGCGATGTTTCCGGGAAGGAATCCCGTAAAATTTCATTGGGCAAGACACGGCAATAAAAACAAAATAAAGTCCTGTCTTTTCCGGTATGCCAGAGTTCTTCGGCCTACCTTTCAACTCAATTCAAGAATGGATAAGGAGACTTTTCCCATGAAAAAACTTGTAACAATGTCCCAAAAACTTTTCCTGGAAAAAAGAAGCGTCAGAATGAACTTCCAACAAAAATCATCGGCAAACTTCCGTCATGTTAAAATGGGGTGGGGGGACAGTCTGCGACTTTCCCGTAAAGCTTTCACGCTTGTCGAGCTGCTGGTGGTCATTGCCATCATCGGCATTTTGATTGCTCTTTTGCTTCCCGCGGTCCAGGCCGCCCGCGAAGCGGCAAGAAGAATGCAGTGTACGAACAATCTCAAGCAAATCGGCATTGCCCAGCACAGCTATCACGATATACATAACACTCTACCGTCGGGAGCGATTGCCCAACCGATTGAAGTCGGTTTAGTGATAAGCAATCGTGCCGCCGGAAGTGATTATTGTTCGGGATGGGGACCATTGGCGCAAATTCTTCCCTTCATTGAGCAAACTCCTGTTTGGGAAAGAGCCGGTGTTTCCAGCATCACACTGGAAAGAGCTTTTGAAGACAGTCAAAAACCCGGTTCAAAAGACGCGATTGTCAATACAAAAATACCTTTTTATCTTTGTCCGTCAGATGGTAATCTCGAATTTCCAAACAAAGCGAGCGGGGATTACCCTACAACGCCTAACAGAGACACAGCAGCGCTGGCAACATCAAGTTATTCTCCTCACCGAGGATTCTTCCGGTTTGGAGGGGCTTATGGTGCGTATTTAGCAACACCGCAAAACGCAACGCTGAATACAGGCGTGTTTCCGGCGTCGAAAGCCTATAATTTCGCCGCGATTACAGACGGATTGAGTAACACGTTTGTTTACGGAGAACGGGATTATACAACAGGCAAAGCGTCCTATTGGCCCGGAACCTGCGGTATCGGCTCAATGAATTACACACATGGATACACCGCGTTGAAGATCAATGAAGGGGCCTATGCGTTTTCGTCACTTCATACCGACGGAGCAAACTTCCTCTTTGGTGACGGCAGTGTTCATTTTCTCAGCGAAACCATCGAATCCCGAAAAGACAAAGCGGACGGTTCAGGAATCATCCCAAATCAGGCACAGTCCGGCGATACGGGAACTGAAACTTATGCTCTGTTTCAACAAGCGGCAGATGCCGGAACATTGGGTATTTATCAACTCATCGGATCGAAAGCGGACGGTCGAAGTGCCAGCCCTTTATAACACGATCTTAATTAAAACTTAATGAAATGATTATATCATAAACAAATGGATTTCCATGAAAACAAAATTATTTTTATTTTTGGGGCTTATGTTTGTCCTGTCAATGAACGGGTGTGACGATTCAGAAATCCCATTCGGGTATGTCACCGGAAAACTTACCATTGACGGCAAACCAGCCCCCGAAAATGTGAAGATTTATTTTTATCCGCAATTTCAAGGCGGATCTTATTCGACAGGTCTCACCGATGCCGACGGAAACTTTGAAATGAAATTTTCCACAAAGCGAAAAGGAGTCGAAGCCGGTCAGAATAAAGTCCAAATCGAAAATCCGGAAACCGGAAGAGCGGTTGTTCCTCGTGCTGTTTTGAATGCCAACAACAAAGAACTTTGGGCGAAAACCATTGAAGTGAAAAAGGGAAGACAGAAACTCGACTTTAACATCGACACATCGCTCAAGACGGAGGAAAAACCTCCGGTTTCCAGACGTAATAAAAAGATTGAAGAATTATTGGAAAAGGATAGGGAACTCGGTAATAACGGTTGACGTGTTTTCTCCGGTATGTCAGAGTCCTCAGGCAAACTTTCACGCATGAAATTACAACTTCACTGGCAGATCCTGATTGCGTTGATATCGGGAGGGGCGGCGGGCGTTTTATGGCCCGGCGGAACTCCTTACCTTTCATGGCTGGGCGACCTGTTCATGAACGCACTGAGCATGTTGATTGTTCCGATCATTTTTTTCTCGGTGGTGTCGGGCATTTCCGGCGTGGTCAATACGGGGGAAGACCTGCGGAAGCTGGGATTTCAGACGATCGGACTTTACCTCCTCACCATGCTCATTGCGATCCTCACCGGCCTGATTCTGGTCAACCTGATTCAGCCGGGAAGCGGAATCGTGATGCCGGAGAGTCTTGCGAAGCCGTCGGTGGAGTACAGGTCGGTCAGGGAGATCGTGACGGGGTTTGTTCCCAAAAACATTGTGGACGCCTTGTCGAACAATTATACGCTTCCGGTGATTCTGCTTGCTTTTTTGGCGGGTCTGAATCTCCCGAAGCTGCCGCCGGAGGAAAAGAAGGTTTTGACGCATTTTTTTCAGGCCGGAACGGGACTGACGATGCTGGTCACGAAGCAGGTGATCTTCCTTTCGCCGATCGGGATATTTGCCATTGTGATGAAGCAGTTCAGCGGGACCTCCGATTTCCTGCTGCTGATTGCCAACATGTTGAAATATGTGTTGACGGTGACGGCGGGGCTGGGGATTCACACGTTTGTGTGGCTTCCGCTGCTGCTGAGGTTTGGTTTCCGCGTGAATGCGGGACAGCATTTCCGCAACATGAGCGTGCCGCTTTTGACGGCGTTTTCCACCGCGTCGTCCGGGGCGGCCCTGCCCGCGACACTGGAGGCCGTCGAACGCCGGGACGGTATTTCTCCGAAAGTCACGAACTTCACGATTCCGCTCGGTTCGGCCATCAACATGGACGGGGCGGCCTTGCTGGAATGTGTGGCGGTGATTTTCATCGCCCAGGCTTACGGCGTGGAGCTGACGCTCCTGCAGACGGGACTTGTGGCGTTCACGTCGCTGTTATGTGCGATCGGTGCGGCGGGGGTTCCCATGGCCGCCCTTGTGATGATGAGTCTGATCCTCAGCGTTGTCGGGCTTCCGCTGGAGGGAATCGGCCTTGTGGCCGGTGTGGACAGAATTCTCGACATGATGCGTTCCGCCGTGAACGTGTACGGCGACACCTGTGTGGCCGTGATGGTCGCCAAGCTCGAAAACGAAAAGCTCCCCATTGATATTGATTAACCCGACAACAGGAAAGACGAAAAGAGGTATTCCATGAAAAACAGCATGATGAAAACGCTTCGGCACCTCGCGTGCGTGCTGATGATCACCGTGGTCACGGTGACGGCTTACGCCCAAAATCCGATCAAGATCGCTCCGGCGGAGACCCGCCACGGTCCCGAGAACGGCTCGCTGGTGATTATCGGAGGCGGCGGCGTGACGCCGGAGATCTGGGACCGGATTATTGAGCTGGCCGGCGGCGCGGAGCGTGCGAAATTTGTAGTCGTGACGAACGCCGCGGGTCCCGGGCTGAACACCCGTTCGGGAAGCGCCCGCGTGCTGCGGGAAAAGCTCGGCGAGGGGAATGTCAGCATTCTCGATCTGAAAACCATTGCCGAGGCCAACGACGAAAAGAATCTCACCGCTCTGAAGCAGGCGACCGGCGTCTTTTTCGACGGCGGCCGTCAGTGGCGGATTGCCGATGCGTATTTGAACACGCTGGCCCATCAGGAATTTCAGAACGTCCTTGCACGGGGCGGGGTCATCGCCGGCTCGTCGGCGGGTGCCTCGATTCAGGGGAGTTTCCTCTGGCGGGGGGACACGAAAACCCCCGACATCCTCGTCGGCGACCACACGCAGGGGCTGGGCTTCCTCAGAAATTCCGTGATCGACCAGCACATTCTCGCGCGGAACCGGCAGTTCGATCTGATTGAATTTGTCAAAGGGGCGCCGCAGCTTATCGGACTCGGGATTGACGAATCGACGGCCGTGGTGATTCTCCGGGACGAACTGGAAGTGGTCGGAAAATCGATTGTGGCCGTTCACAGTTATCCGAACACGATTCCGGGCGCGAATGAAAGCCCCCGGTCTGCCGTTGTTTCAACCGAACGGCGGGCGGCGGAAAATCCCGTCCCGCCGGAAAACGCCGGGAACCGCGGACCTTTCGTCCGTTACTCCAACGGCAGCGCGGACGCCTACAAGCCGTTCCTTGTGCTTCGCGCGGGTCAGAAATACGACCTGAAGGAACGCCGGGTGATTCCGCCGGAACGCCGGGAATTTCCTCGCGGCGGCTTTGCTCCGGCGGCGAATCCTCCGCAAAATCCCCCGGCTAACCCCCCGGAGGTGAAGGAATCCGCCGCGGAGGGGAAAGAATCCAACCAGTCGGCGAGTGAATCGACCCCGGAAGTGAAGGAATCCGATCCGGCCTCCGAGGGCAGGCTTTAGGCGATAGTCGTTAGGCTTCAGACTTCCGTTGGAAAGATTTTCCATCTGAGGGCGAACCGGCAGCGTGGCACGCTGCACCGCACTTGCCTCCCGGCTGCGCGGTCGGCCTCCATTGGAATCTTTGTTCCGCTTGCGGATACTAGCGACTAACAGGAGCGGGTCTGCGGCTTTCGGAGCGGTAGCTCCATCCGCCCGCCGCGGCGTCGCGGCCCGCCGGAGGCATCCCCTTAATGTCCTGATGAAAACCTTTTCCCATAACCGGAATCCAACACAATGAACCTTTTTTCCAATAAAACTTTAAAAAGATGCCTTTGGCGGCCAACGCAAGGGCGTTGGATCCCGGTAGGCTCACACTCACTTCGTTCGGTTCGCCCTCCAATGGAAAATTTTTTCAACGGAGGCCGAAGGCAACTGCGGTGAAGCGGCACGCTTCCCAGCGACCATCGGGAGCGGGTCCGTAGCTTTCGGAGCGGCAGCTCCATCCGGGGTGCAGCGTCCGCACGCTGCCCGGAGGCATCCCCTTAATGAGTTAAGAGAAACAATTTTCATTTCGATGATAGAAATGCCGTAACAATGTTATTATACGAAACTTATGATTGGTTCCATGCAATGTCCGGCGGACTCCCCAAGAGTTGCGGAGTATCCTCCGAGCATCGCGGAGGATAGCCCGAGAACCTCGGAGTATAGCCCGAGCATCGCGGAGTACAGCCCGAGCATCGCGGAGTATAGCCCGAGGGTCACGGAGTACAGCCCGAGAACCTCGGAGTATAGCCCGAGGGTCGCGGAGCATAGCCCTAACATCTCGGAGAGTTCTACGAAACGACAAGAGAAGGAAGTAAGAATCATGCAGCATCAATCAGAATCAATAAAGAGAGCAGGAAAATGATAACAGAAACAATTTTCGGATTAAAAGAATCCAACCTGAGGAAAAATTTCTCCTATTCGACTTTAACGAAATGCCTCCGGCGGGCAGCGACGCCGCGGCGGGCGGATGGAACTACCGTTCCGAGAGCCGCAGACCCGCTCCCGTTGGTAGCTGGTATCCGCGAGCGAAAAAATCTTTTCAACCAACACACTAAAACCATCCTTTAACAGATAAAAACCCTTAACCAAAAACTAAACTCTTATCACACCTTTATGAAAGGCAACATCATGAAACACAAACTCAAACTTTTCACCTCTCTTCTCCTTCCGTTGCTGGTTCTGGCAACAAACGCGGCGGTTTTTGCCGCTCC
>JAISQK010000049.1 GCA_031274255.1 Planctomycetaceae bacterium
ATCGCTCTGCTTTTGCCTGCGGTCCAGGCGGCACGCGAAGCCGCTCGACGGATGCAATGTACAAACAACCAAAAACAGTGGGCGTTGGCGATTCACAATCACCACGACGCTTACGGAAAGCTCCCTCCTCACGGACTAAGATACGGCATAGGTCCGACAGATAACGTCGACATGACCCCTAAAGTCTATGAGAACGCAGAATGTGCCGGTGCTTTGGCAAGAGTCTTGCCGTTTATCGAGATGGCTAACGTTGCTATGGGAAAAGACTTTTCGCAAATAACAACCGGTCATTACAGATCAGCTTCTAACCCGTATTATAACGATATTATGGCTGTTAAACTTCCGTGCATTCTTTGTCCTTCCGAAGAGAATATCGACCATGAAGTACAAGGCGGCTGGGCACCCGGAAGCTACGTTGTTTGTGTCGGTTCGGGAACGGGAGTGAATTCAACCTTTAATGTCAAGACAGACGGAGTGTTTTACAAGGCAATGAATTCCCAAATTTCGACAACAAGTGTCCAGAATACCAACGGCGATCACGGTCTTGAATCAATGACAGACGGAACAAGTAACACGATGATGTTATCGGAAGCATTGATGGTGATGAGTTCTATGAGCGGTTCCGCACCGGACGCAAAGGTCTGTAACCGTCTGACGTTAAATACAGATGACGCTGCGACAGATCGCGAAAACCCTGATTTAGTAGCCGCAACGGCGGCAGCGGCGACTGTCGGAGGCAAACAGAACCGCTGTGAGTCGTGGTTATCCAGCCGTTGGGACCATTCGGTTTATAACGCCTATCTGACCCCGAATCAAAGAAATGCCTGCGGTTACGCAAGCATCAATTTTTCTCCTTCAAGCGGCATGCGGCGAGCTTTTTTAAAGGCGGCGAGTAATCACACCGGCGGCGTGAATACGGCTCACGGTGACGGCAGTGTGCGGTTTGTGAGCGATTCCGTCAACCGTGATGCCTGGCGTGCGGTTTCGACCGTCAACGGCGGTGAGGTCAATTCGTTGTAATTTCCCCTTAATAGACACAATGCGGACAGAGACCATACGTTTCATGAAAAATCACTGGAAAATCGGATTCGCCGGCTTTCTCCTTTTGTTGGGAGGTGCGGCTCCGTTGTTCGCGCAGCCGGACTTGACGCAAAAAGCCGGTAAGACCATTGCGGAGACCGGTTCGGAGCAATATCGGTTTGTTCGCTTCCGGCGGGATTCGGACGATGGGGAACGCCGTTATCAAATCACGGTGGGAATCCCCAGGTGTCTTCCGGGGGATGCCGGTTTTCCGGTGATTTACATGCTTGACGGCAATGCGGTTCTGGCGGCCTTGAATGAAAAAATGTTAAGTGCGGAAGTTCTGTCAACACCGGAAACGGATTTTCCGGTGATTGTCGCCGTCGGGTACGAGACGGATTTGCGTTTTGATGTGGCGGCCCGTGCCTTTGATTACACTCCGCCGCTTCCTGACGGCTCCGAATCTCTCACGGAAAAAGCCCGCGGGCGAAAGAGCGGCGGTGCCGATCTTTTTGCGGAATTCCTCAGAACGAAGATCCAGCCGGAAGTGGAGTCCCTTGTCAAAATCGACACAAACCGTCAAACGCTCTGGGGACACTCCTACGGCGGTTTGTTTGTGCTGAATACGATGTTCAAGCATTCGGAGATGTTTCAGAATTATTTTGCCGCGGATCCGTCGCTTTGGTGGGAGAACGGAGTCCTGTTGGAAATGGAAAAAAGTTTCACGGAAAAAAAGAAACTTTCTCTCGCCGTTGCGGTTGGATACGCTATGGAAAAACCGGCACGCGCGGGAAAAAGTCCGCCGCCAAACACGCCGCCAAACACTGCCGGAACGGAGTATCTGCCGGCGATGCGGCGTTCTGTTCCTCCTGATGCCGCGAAGGAAATGACCCAACGGCTTGCACCGCTTTTGAACATCTCGGCGTTCCGTCTGTTTGAAGGGTTGAGTCACGGGGAAATGTTCACCGCGTCCATTGAACCGGCGTTGCGTTTCTGCGTTCACCCGGAAGCGTTTCAGACGGAATCCGTTGGAACGGAAACGTCAAAGGAGCTTTCCGTCGTCCGGTGATTACAACATTCGGTAGTAGTAACAATTGATATTAACAACAACGAAAGACACAAATCAGGTATTATGAGTTTTCAATTTTTTCGGCGTTTCTTTTATGAGATACACCTTTGGCTTGGTATTGTCAGCGGGATCATTGTTTTTCTGATCTGTTTGAGCGGTTCCGTTCTCGTTTTCCGCGAGGAAGTCGCGCATTTTCTGGAACCGGCAAGGTATTACGTTGATGTGCCGCCCGGCGCTTCAAAACTTCCGATTGACGACATCATCACGAAACTCGAAGCGGACAATCCGACGATGAAAGTGACATCGGTGACCATTCCCGATAAACCGAATCGGACAACCAGTATTATGCTTGCCCCGCCGATGCCGCAAGGGATGGGTGCCGGCGGAATGCAGGGTGCCCCGGGCGGTACGGGAGAACGCGGGGAACGTCCGCAGGGAGAACGTCCGCAAGGCGGGCGAGTCCAGGGCGAACGTTCACAGGGAGAACGTCCCTCCGGTTCAGGAGAACGCCGCCGCGGTGAAGGACGTGAGAACCGTGAAGGAGGAATACGGGGCGGGGGCGGGGGCGGACCGCAGGAAGGCGGAAGGACGCAACAGAGAGAAGGACAAAGGAGTGAGGGTCAAAGGAGGGAAGGCCAGAGAGGTGAAGGTCAGAGGGGTGAGGGACAGGGGAGAGAGCAAAATCCTTCCGGCGGACCGCAGCAAAGAGGACAGGGGGGTCCCGGCGGACAGCAGGGAGGTCAAGGCGGCGGTCCCGGTGGCCGCCGCGGGTTCGGCAAAATGTTTTATCTCAATCCGTACACCGGGGAAGTGGTCGGTGAAGGAATGGGAAGTGCCGCCGATCCGTTTTTCATGTCGATGATGAGACTGCACCGAAACCTTTGGATTTCCTACCGGCTCGAAAGTCTCGGTCCGCGTGCCACTCTCGGCGGCTTGATTGTCGGTATTGCGACGATTGTTTTTGTGGTCACCCTACTGAGCGGTTTTGTGCTCTGGCTGCCGCGGACATGGCAAAGTTTCAAAAAATGGCGTGCGTGGAAACCGGGGTTCAAAGTCCGGTTTCGTAAGGGAGTCTGGCCGCTTGTTTATGATCTGCACAACACGGCCGGATTTTACATGCTGATTCCGATATTGATTCTCTCACTGACCGGACTTTGCTGGTCGTTCGGCTGGTACAGAAACGCCGCAAGTTATGTTCTCGGGGATCAGATTTTCAAACAGCGGATGCAGCGTCCGGAAAAAATCGAGCCGGTTCCGGAACCGACGGACGGCGGGACGCTCAAACCGCTCAGTGTCGGGGAAATGATTGAACGTCAGAACAAACTGACGCCGGGACGCGGCGACATTGTGGTCTCGGTTCCGAACGACAAGGAAACCGCGATGGTCATTCAGAAAGGACGCACCGGTTTCTTTGCTTTGGCGTTCAAAGACAAGACGCAATGGGACCGGTTTCGCGGAACGGTTGTGCCGGTGGAGCATTTCGGTCAAACGGTCGAGGTGGAACGGTTTACGGACAAACCGTTCGGGGCGAAAATCGCCGTCGCGGTCCGGTCGCTGCATTTCGGTGATGTGACCGGTACGTCGTCCAAGATCGTGTTTTTCATAGCGTGCCTTTTCGCAACGAGTTTTCCGGTCACCGGTGTCACGCTTTGGATCAAAAAACTGCGGGCCAAGTCTCGGAAGAAACGAGCGGTTCTCCCGGCGCAGCAAACAAGTGAGAGCGATAATAATCCCGGTGTCGCCGCGGCCTGACCGCAGCCGGCAGCGTGGCACGCGGCTCCGCACTTGCCTCACGGCTTCGCGTTCGGCGTTCATTGTCATCTTTTTCCCGTTGTTCCGCCGATGGATACCGGTGAGCAACGGCCGGGAAGCCCCGGCGGGCGATAGCCTTCGGCTTCCTATTGTCCGCTTCACGTTGTTCCGCTCGCGGATTCCAGCGACCATCGGGAGCGGGTTTATGGCTTTCGGGACGGCAGTCCCATTCGGGATCCAACGCCCTTGCGTTGGTCGCCAAAGGCATCCCTTTCAAGAAAGAATAACCCCCTTTTCCTCTTAATAGAAAGAAAGAGAAATATTAAAGGAAACGTTGAAAGATTAACGGAACAAAATATGATAAAAATTACTCCAATAGAACTTTAAAAGGATGCCTCCGGCGGGCCGCGGCTCGCGGCTTTCAACCCATTGGAATATCCTGTCTCTTGAGTATAATATCTCTCCAAGGAGAGGCGGCAAAATGGCAAAACTGATTTTGATTGGCGGATTTTTGGGAAGCGGAAAAACCACGCTGCTTGCGGAAACGGCGAAGAAACTGGCGTCGCAAGGGGAAACCGTCGGTCTGGTCACGAACGATCAGGCTCCGGAGCTTGTGGACACCCGGCTGCTCCGCCGGACCGGAATGGAAGTCGCCGAAGTCGCGGGAAGCTGTTTTTGCTGCAATTTTGACGGTTTCATCCATTCGGTGCAGTCCTTGATTTCGCAAGGAGCGGAGACCGTCCTTGCGGAACCTGTCGGGAGTTGTACCGATTTGTCCGCAACAGTACTGAATCCTGTCAAAAAGTTTCATCATGACTGGAATCTTTTGCCGTTGACCGTGCTTGTTGATCCGCGGCGTTTTCTGGAAATTTTCGGCGGTCAACCGAGCCGGATGGAAACGGATGCCTTGTACATCATGAAGCTTCAAATGGAAGAAGCCGACCGGATTCTCGTCAGCAAGTCCGACACGCTTTCCCGCGAGGAAAAATCGCAGATTCCGACGCTCCTGAAGAATGTTTTTCCTGAAAAAACCACCGGTCTGATTTCCGCCCGAACCGGTGAGGGAATGGAGGATTGGCTCACGCCACTTCTTGTTGCCGAAGATGCCGGGACAAAAATCGTTCCTGTGGATTATGACCGGTATGCTCACGGGGAAGCGGTTCTCGGCTGGCTCAACGCCGCTGTTGCCGTCCGTGTCCAACCGGAAGATTCTCCTGATGCTGCGGCTTTGCTCACCGGTTTGCTGAAGGCGTTTCAATCGGAAGTCCAAAAGTCCGGTTCGGAAATCGGTCATGTCAAAGCGGTTTTCAATATTCACCAGAGGGAATTTGTTGCCAATCTGACAAGTCTCAACGGCACGGTTCATGTTCGGGAAGTGCCGGCAAGCGGTGATTTGAAGGAAACAGCGAATCGGCTGATTTTCAATGCCCGTGTTCAGATGTCCCCGGAATCACTCGAATTATTGGTCCGCCGTTTATTTGCGGAGATCCTTTCACCGTTCGGTATTGAAATCGAAACCCTCCGTTCCCTGATGCCCGGACGTCCGAATCCGACGCACCGCTTTTCCGAACCTGCCGGAGAGAAGCCGTAACCGGACAAACGGAAGCGGAATTTCACTCACTCTACTCATCATGCGGTTTGATTTCGAGATATTCCCAGAGTTTTTCCGCGTCGCTTTCACTGATCGTCGCAGTGTACATCAATGTGGTGTCGTCCACGCTTTTAATGGAGTACGTCAACAATCGGGGACGGTTGACCTGAAGAAAAACATGAGAAGTGTCCGCCTTGCCGGTGTCACGGATTTGCCAGTACACGGAAAAATCATAGTCAGGAGAGAAATCAAAGGTGGATGTTTTGCTCTGATCCTTGTATTTTTCGAGCAGTATGAAAATTCTGGCGATGTTTTCCTGATTGTGAATCAGATGCTTGTCCGCTCCCAGCATATTTTTGGCGGTGGCACTCTCCGCAAGAACGAGGACCGCTTTCACCGATGCCGTCACGGGAAGAGAGCATATCCGGGGCGGTGCCTGACATCCGAAACCAAGTGTCAGAATCCAACCGGTCAATAACAGTAAACCATTGGGAAAAAAGAGTCTGTTCATTTGCATTTATCCTGTTGTGACCACGTTAGCGGATGGACTGAAGAAAAGTTCCGTTATCCGCGACATCGAACATGGGTCTTGCGGGGTCGCAAAATCCGGCCAAAAGACCGCCTCGCGGTTGATAGGTCAATTGCAGCATGGCGTTCCACGATTCTTTGAGGAAACCGCCCCGGCCGCGTCCCTGTTCCGGCAAAACATACGTAAAAGAGTTCTGAAGTGAAACACAATCGTTGAGCGGAATCGTGTAATCCAGGCGGAAAACCGCATCTCCGTAATTGGTGGCTCCGGCACTGAACGCGCCTTCCGCACCATTCGGATAATATTTCTTGAGAAACAAAGAGCAGTAACTGTTGGGACGTATTCCCTGCGTCACGGTGTACCAATCCGCAAACCATTGATCCCCCTGCGAATCATAGCGAAGGTGAGAGATGTTCCGCGTGACGGCGTCGTTTTTCATTCCGAAGGCTCCGCGGAACCCGAACTCGAAACCATAGGACGAAACATAGGAAAATTCCGAACGGAGCTGCTGAAGTTTGACCGTTTGATCGTAACGGTCTTCCATAAAATCATAAGCGGCGCCAATTTGAACCGGCAGAAGCGTTCCGCGGTGGAAAACGCCCAGTGTGCCGAAGTATTGGTCGCGTGTGTTTTCGCGATGGTAAGTTCTCGGCACTTCATATCCGCATTGCCGGCTCTGGACGGCACGGAATCCCGCTTGCAGACTGATCGGCACCGGCACAATCGAAGGACTCACCCAGTTGAGGGTTTCACTGAATCCGGCCCCGCCGGAACCGTAATCCAACGGCGTCTGAAAACCGGCTCCGCCGATGGAAAAAGTGAGATTTTCACCCAAACAGGCAAGAATCGTGGGATACATCCCTTGCCCGCCGTACATTCCGGCCGTTCCCGCCGTCATCGGATAACCGCTGTCTATTGCGGAATAGATCTGATTGGCGTCCATGCCGGACAACGCGGGACCGCTCACGCCAGCGTTGTCCTCTGATGAGGTTTCCCACTGAAAATTCGAGCCGCTCATCAGCGGGGAAAACATCGAACGCGGCTTCGGAGCCGGATTTTCGCTGCTTTCCTGCACCGTCAGCCAGGAATCGGTTCCGCGGTTTTTTCCTGCTCCGGAACGGAATCTTTGGGACGATGTTCCGAGCGGCGACGGTGTCGGGATGAATTCCGCATCGTCTTCGGAAAAATCCTGAATCTCCTCTTGCGTTCCGGAGGCACTCACTTGGGCGATACGAACCTGCGGCATTTCCGACATCCTGCTTTTCGGCTTGCCGGCTTTGGGAGGTACGGAAGAAGTGTCCGTTCCAGACGCCGGAGACAAAGAGGGAGATAAGGAAGGAACCGGTGCCACATCAGCGGACGGTTCCTCCACATGAAGTGTCGAATAAGGAAACGGTACCTCCTTGACTTCACACGACTGGGAAAAAACCTGTTTTCCGCCGGTCCAAAGGAGCGGAATGGTCAAAAGGACTAAATATCTGATTTTGTGATTGGTTTTCATTTATTACCTGACAAACATGGAGATATCGTACTGAATTTCCGAATAGAGAGTGAATCATAACAATTGGAAGGATTACGATAAAGAGCAAAATTCATCAAAACGGTAAAATTTTCCTTGAAAATCCCGGAAAAGGGGTTCTTCTCATTCGCTCCGGGAAACCTTCCTGCGGGCGAAATTTCCGGTATAATGATATTAAAAACGGGACGGAGTTTTTCCGCCGGGCGGCACGCGGAATCAACCGCGAACCGGTACGACGGAAACCGTCTGAAATCTCCGTGTCACACAAGAGAAAGGAATAATAATTATCCGATGTCAGAAAAAACGATTTTTAAGCGGATCATCGACAAAGAGATTCCGGCGGAAATCCTTTATGAGGATGAGCGGTGTCTCGCGTTCCGCGATGTCCGTCCGCAAGGACCGGTGCATTTTCTGGTGATCCCGAAAAAAGAAATCCCGTCGGTGAACGAACTCGCCGAGGAGGACGCCGCACTCGCCGGACACCTTTTCGTTGTGATCCGAAAGTTGGCTGCGGAGCTTCAGATTCACGAAACCGGTTACCGTGTCGTGACCAATTGCGGACCGAATGCATGTCAGACGGTGCCGCATCTGCATTTTCACGTGATCGGCGGACGTTCGATGTCCTGGCCGCCGGGCTGAGGACGGGATGGAAGAAACGGAAATTTTGCCCATTTGCGGAAGAATGGAATACCTGCGTTACTCAATAAGAGGGAAGTCGTCATGTCATTGATTATCAGTGTTTCAGGTTTGCGGGGAGTGGTCGGTCGGACATTGACCCCGGAAACGGCTCAAAACTACGCACGGGCCTTTTCGGAACAATCTCCGGACGGTCTTTTCGTTATCACCCGTGACAGCCGAAGTTCCGGCCTTATGCTCGCGGAGGCGGTTCACACCGCGTTGAACCATGCCGGACGTTCCACGATAGATGCCGGAATTGCCGCCACTCCGACGCTTGGCATTCTGATCCGCCGTTTGAATGCCGCCGGCGGGATTCAGATTTCGGCCAGTCACAATCCGTCGGAATATAACGGGATGAAGCTTTTCACCCATGAAGGGCGGGTCATTCCGAAGATTCCCGGCGAGAAGGTGCTGCAATGTTATCACCGGCGGAAAACGGCTCCGTCCGCTGACTCGACCGGTTCGCGCGGCACAAAGACGCTTTGTGATGATCCGGTTTCCGCTCATCTTGAGGCCGTTCTTGCAACGGTCAATGCGGAGGCGGTCCGCGAACGGAAGTTTCATGTGCTGCTTGACTCCAACCGAGGCGCGGGCGGTGTTTTGGGACGTCCGTTGCTGGAAAAGCTCGGCTGCAAGGTGACGGTTCTCGGCGAAACACCGGACGGACAATTCGAACATCCGCCGGAACCTGTTGAAACGAATTTACAGCCGGTGTTTGCGAAAGTGCGTGAATGTCAGGCGGACATCGGATTTTGTCAGGACCCGGACGCGGACCGGCTTGCCGTCATTGATGCCGCCGGACGTTTTCTCGGTGAAGAATACACCGTGGCGATGTGTACGGATCACCTTTTGCGGACACGGGGCCGGGGCGCCGTCGTCACGAACTGTTCGTCGAGCCGCATGACGGAAGAGATTACTCAAAAACATGGCGGGACATTCTTCCGTTCTCCGGTCGGCGAGGCGAATGTGGTCGATCAGATGATTGCCCGAAATGCGGTTTTCGGCGGGGAGGGCAACGGCGGTCCGATCGACCCCCAAGTCGGTTTTGTCCGTGACAGTTTCGTCGGCATGGCACAAATTCTTGACGCAATGACCGCAAGAAACCTTTCTGCGGCGGCACTGGCAGACGAACTTCCCCGATACGTCATCGTCAAGCGAAAGTTCGACCTTCCTCATGAAAAAGCGGCGGAAGCGTTCGCGGCACTTCAAAGGTTTTATCGGAATTTTCCGATCGACACGATGGACGGATGCCGGATTGACAAACCGGACGCGTGGCTTTTGGTGCGGATGTCGAACACGGAGCCGACCGCCCGAATCATCGCGGAAGCCCCGACGGACGCCGGCGCCAACCGGTTTTGTGATGAAGCGGAAGATGTCCTGAACGGTGTGGTGTGACAAATAAAAAGAATGAGGAGAAATGAATGATGAAAAAGAGAATGACGCCTATGGCTGCTGCGGTTTTGACTTTACCGTTTCTTTTAATGCCGGGATGTGACCGTCCGGAAGCCGCCCCTGAGTCTTATGGAAAAATTGTCGAACAGCTTCCCGATCTTCCCGAAGCCAAAGAGCCGTACAAATATCCGGCGACCTATGAACCGGAACACCGGCCGGGAAGCCCCGGCGCCAACGTAGCACGTTGGATCGCAGTTGCCTTCGGCCTCCAGTTGGAAAGATTTTTCCAAACCGATGCCGACCACACCGAAGGTGTTGGGAGGCTACCGCCTGCCGCGGCGTCGCGACCCGCCGGAGGGAAGCATGTTGCTGCACCGCACTTGCCTCTCGGCTGCGCGGTCGGCGTTCATTGTCATCTTTTTCACGTTGTTCCGCTCGCGGACTCCAGTGAGCAACGCGAACGGGGGAACGTGCCGTTCCATCGCAATAGCCTCATGGTCACTACGTTCCATTCGGCTTCCATTGGTAACGTTTTTTCGCTCGTCGATACCAGCGACTAACAGGGGCGGGGAAGCATGCTGCTTCACCGCAGTTGCCTTCGGCCTCCAAGTGGAAAGATTTTTCTATCTGAAAGCGACCGCCTTGAAGAGGCTGGGAGCAAACCGGGATGCAACGCCCGTGCGTTGCATCCCGCCGCGGCGTCGCGGCCCGCCCCAAAAATCCCTTTTGACACGTGACCATTCCCCAAAAACGCTCTTCTGCCGCTTTTTGGTGATCACCATCAGCCTTTTGGTGGTCACCATTGGACCGTTGGTGATCATCATTGACTCGTTGATGCTCATCATTGACCTGTTGGTGCTCACCATCAGCCTTTTGGTGGTCATCATTGACCTGTTGGTGATCACCATTGATCCGTTGGTGGTCACCATTTTGCTCTGTTTGGGCGGAAAAAGGCCGCGATTTCCCTAAAATCGGCCCAAATCCTCCCGTCCCAAGCCGGAAATCAGTCGCGAGCCGCGACGGGGTGCAGCGTGCGGACGCTGCACCCCAGATGGGACTACCGTCCCGAACAATAACCCGTTCGCGTTGCTCACTGGAAGTCCATCGACGGAAAAACGTTTCCAATGAAAGCCGAATGGAACGCAGTGACCATGAGGCAAGTGCGGTGCAGCAGCATGCTGCCTCCGGCGGGCCGCGACGCCGCGGCGGGCGATAGGCTCACGCTCACTCCGGTCGGTTCGCCGTCGGTTGGAAAAATCTTTCCAACTTGAAGCCGAAGGCAATCCGGGATGCAACATCACGTTGCCCGACCGCGAAGCCGGGAGGCAAAGGCGATCCAACGTGCTACGTTGGCGCGTATCACAAAATCAGCATGGCGTCGCCGTAGCTGAAAAAACGGTATTTTTCGCGGACGGCCTCGTCGTATGCCCGCTTCATGAGACCGTCGCCGCCGAATGTCCGCACCAGAATCAGCAGCGTCGAAAGCGGCAAATGGAAGTTGGTCATCAGCATATCAATCATTTTGAAGTGATACCCCGGCTTGATGAAAAGCTCTGTTTCGCCGGAAAAAGCCGCGATTTTTCCTTTTTCCGACGCCGCCGATTCGAGCACGCGTCCCGATGTGGTTCCGACCGCCATGATACGTCCTCCGGCTTGACGCCGTGTCAGGATTCGTCGGGCAGCATCGCTGCCGAGGTGTCCCCATTCCGCATGCATGACGTGATCCTCCAACCGGTTCGCCGAAATGGGACGGAACGTGCCGATCCCGACATGCAGTGTCACCGGGACGACATCCGTACCGGATTTTCGTATTGTTTCGAGGAGTTCCGGCGTGAAATGGAGACCCGCCGTCGGGGCGGCGACGGAACCGGGCTGCACGGCATAGACCGTCTGATAATTTTCACGGTCGGCGGGAATCATGCGTCCGCTGCGGATGTAAGGCGGAATCGGTATCCAACCCACGCGGTCAAGAACCGCGTACACGTGATCTTCCGTAAGCGGCTTGACAATCCAATGACCGTCTTCCTTTTTCGCGACGATTTCCAGCAGAATCCCCGGCGGACCTTCCGGTGTTTGAAGTTGAATCCGCTCTCCCTGTTTGGGTTTGCCTCCTGTTTTGCAGAGAATTTTCCAATCCGCCGACTCATTCAAACCAAGGAACAGACCTTCCCAATGGCCGCCGGTTTTCACCCGATGACCAATCAGCCGGGCGGGAATCACCTTGGTGTCATTGAGAACCAGACAGTCTTCCGGGCGGAGAAACTGCAAAATATCGCGGACTTTACAGTGATCAATGGACTGCTTGCCGCGGTTCACCACCATGAGTCTTGCTTCGTCCCGGCATTCCAGCGGCATCTGCGCAATCAACTCCTCGGGAAGCTCGAAATCGTAAGCGGCCAGGTCACTTTCGAAATCCGGTTTCATGGAATCTTTCCCAAGGGTTGAGTCTCTACCAAAACGGCGGCGGATCATGTCCCGCCCGACGGACGAATTCTGGTTTTCGCGGTTTGACACTTTGGCGGCTTTGCGCGAAAAAAAACTACCACCAGGCATGTTGTCCCGGGACCGGAACCGGATACAAACCGTTTTCTCCGGGAATCACCGGCGGATTCATTCCGGCGGTACATTCTTCCGGAGCGGGTTTGAACACGAATTTCGAGCCGTAAAGTTCCTGCCAGGTAATCATGCGACCGGTGTAGCAGGCGACCTGTCCGAGAATCGCCATGAGTGTGCTGTTGACCATGTAATCGCCGGAGTCCACACGCTCCCCTTTGCGGAGTTTGGCGTAAAAATCGAGTTGCTCCTCAAGATGTCCGCTGAGGTGACGCCCTTCATATTTCCAGTTTGTTTCACCGACAATTTTCGCTTCGTTCCAGTAGGCCGTCCCTTTGGAACCGAGAATCAAGTCGTCATAAAGGTCGTAACAACCGGTTTCCGTCCGGCAAACCGCGAAAAGGCGGCAATGATCCCCCTTGTAATGATAAATCGCGGAATGATGGTCGAACACATCGCCGAATTCCCGCTTGGTCATGGACGCCCGGCCTCCCATTCCGACCGCCTGAACCGGCAGTTCCCCATGGAGAGCCCAAGTCATGCGGTCCACATTGTGAACCAGAGACTGCGTGAAATCGTCGCCGGAGAGCCAGCGGAACATATATTGATTGTACACCTGAACATCAAGTTCCGGCATTCCCGCAGGATAACCGCGGACGCCGTAAGGAGCACGCAAAAAAGCACTCTGAACCGCTCTCACTTCGCCGATGGCTCCGCTGTGAATCTGTTCCACAAGAGCGCGGGACTGCGGACAATAACGGCTCTGAAGTCCCGAAAGAAAGGAAAGCCCTTTTTCGCGGGCGATTTTGACGGCTTCTTCCAGTGTATGGATTCCTGCGGAGTCAACGGCGTGCGGTTTTTCGACGAAAACATGTTTTCCCGCTTCAACCGCATGTTTGGCGTAATAAGGATGAAACTTGGCGGCACACGCAATCAGAATCACATCCGCTTCCGAACCGGTCACGCCCAGATCGTTCTGAAAACCGTCGAAAATCCGGTCTTCCGGCACCTCCACCTGATCGGGATTTTGATCTTTCAATGCCGCCGCACCGTTTTTGGCACGTTCTTTGAAATAATCCCCCACGGCCACCAGTTTGACATCCTTACCTGACCGCATGGCTTGCGAGGCCGCTCCCAACCCCCGGCCGCCGCAGCCGATGAGTCCGATTTTGATGACGCCGGAACCTTGTGCGTGAACCGACCGTGCGAGGGAAAGTCCGGCTCCCGCCGCCGTTCCGAGTACGGCGGCTGTTTTGAGGAATCCACGGCGTGTGACAGAATCTTTTTTCATAAATAAATCTCCAAAGTTTTTAAGTGGTTGACCGAAAAAAAACAGGGAATGGAATCCGAACCGGCTACTCCAATTCCAGCATTATAACATTTTCTTTTCCTTTTTCGATAGCGGCTGTCAGATGACTGGTCGCGGGATTTCCGTAATGAGGGGCGATCAGTGATTTTCCGCCCGTTCCCATATAAGCGGGCCCCAGGTTTCCGCCGGACGGATCGCCGGTTTCCGCAGCGGCTTCCTCGACCTCCTCTCTTGAGGAAACGGCAATTCTGGCGAGACCGATGGAAACGCCGTCATCCGGTTCATACGTTGTCACATTGACAATTTTTCCGTTCACGATTTTTCCGGTGGCGGGCCGGTGCCCTTCCACTTCAAAAATAATCGTTCCCTGTTTGAGCGGATTCCCTTTATGGTTGACGGTTCCTGTCACTTTGGCGGTCGGAGGGTGTCCGGGAGCGCAGCCGCCACAAAAAAGCATCCCGGCAATAAGAAAAATCAGAAAGGAAGTGTCATTGATTTTCATGGAAAGACTTTCATCAGCCCTGTAACCAGGGCAAAATTTCAATAAGGATTGAGTCAAAATAACAATGCACAAATGACGGGGGTTGAGACCGCAGCCGGTCGGAGGATCGTCTTTCGGCTGCGGTTTTGTGGAAAGCGAAACAAAAGTCCGCCCCGTTACGGGGCACGCACTTACGGCAAAGTCTTTGATTCGCCGCCTTCCCTTGAGGCGGCCGCACGATAGGCTTCTCCGTCGATGGTTTCGGAAACAAAAGAAACGGAAGCATCCCCGCGGCAAAATATGGCTCCGCCGGTGTGCATACTGCGAAAACCAATGGATTCGTCCCAACGCCGGTTACTTGTATTCGCGTAAGTCGGCTTTTTTTCCATAAGGTCTTTGTTCATGTAATTGATCGGATGCGCGGTTGTGGCAAAGCATTGAGTCGGAAAATTCTGAACAATACAAAGGGCGCCGATACATTCTCCGACCAGGATCGTATTGGAAAGGCCGTCACTCACCGCTCCGAAATCCGCCGCCCAACTCCAACGTCCGATCATCCCCCGAACCGGGGCGGCAACACGTGAACTGCCGACGATACCTGTGTTTCCGAAAGCCGGTGTTTCCCCGACACCGGTGGTGTTGATGTAGTCGCCGATACACGCCGCGTAGTCCGATTGATAAAGCACCCAAGTCGGAGCCGCGAACTCTTCTTCCTCCAGCTGTTCATCCGCCAAGGAATCGGACGGACATAAAAACATGGTGTGCTTTTGACGTACCAGTTCCCAGTTGGGCGGCTGCCAGGATGCTTTGGTAAAATCGTATTGTGAAAACTCCGCACCGCCTTCCATGAACGCGAGTAACCTCGGTTGCCATCCCCAGCGGCTGGGAGTGAGTTGCATTGATCCATGCGGAAGACGTTTGTTTGTGTCGTGATAGTTGTGCAGAGCCAAACCGATCTGTTTCATATTGTTGGAACACTGCATTCGCCTTGCGGCTTCGCGGGCGGCTTGAACAGCCGGTAAAAGAAGAGCAATCAAAATCCCGATGATTGCAATGACGACAAGAAGTTCCACCAAGGTGAAAGCCGTCTTATAACGACACAGACAGCCCCCCCCCCCCCATTATAACATTTTCTAACAGTTTTTTCATAAAAAACTCCTTCTCACAAATTCAAATTGATTGAAAAATCGTAACACCAGAGAGTCATATTAATCCAAAGAGAAAGAAAAGTCAAGAGACAAAAAAGAAAAATTTTTGTTCTTATTATGGAACGATCACAAACCGGAATGTTTTTAGAAATGGTAATCGACGAACTGAAGCGGAGTTTTCGGATTGGTTTTGTCGAAGCGGATAGCAATTTTCCCTTCAAGAAAATTTTCCAGAAAGTCGCCGACCACTTCCGAACGCCAACCTGTCAAAAGCCGCGGCGGTGTGTCGCCATTGGTACTTCCCGCAAGTTGACAGGTCATGAGGTCGCGGATGTCCTGCGGCGTTGCCACGACTCCCGGAGCGATCTGCCGGTCACGGCAAAGGATCGACAACCCTGAGTGAATGAGTTGAATCATCGGGTTATATTGTGAAAGTTTGATTTTCTCCTGAATTTCCGGGAGTTCCGTTTCTGGAAGATCAAGTCCATGAGCAATCGCAGCGGAAATGTCCGGCATCCATCGGTTGATGTCAGACCGCTGCATTCCGCGAACGGCTCCGATCCGGTCCGGGGAAGCCGTCTTTCGTTTTGCGAGTTCAATAATCAAATCATCTCGTAAAATGTAGGCCGCAGGCACATCCGAACAAGCCGCCCGATGGTCGCGCCAATACCAGAGTTCACGGGCGACCGCTGCTTCACGCGGTGTCAAATTGGAGATTCCGGGAAGGCTGAGCCATTTTTTTCCCTGCCACTCTTCGGTCAGATGCGTCAGACAGGAATGAATTTCGTCCTGATACCAACCAACTCTTCCCGCGGCCTGGAGCTTTTTTTGCAATTTTTGAGCCAGTGAAGACAGATATCGTACATCATTCAAGGCATATTCGACCTGCCGCTCACTCAACGGCCGCCGCGACCAAATCGTCCGCGTTTCGCCTTTCGGAAGGTCCACATGAAGCATCTTTTCGAGAATTCCGCCGAAAGAACAGGGATAGTCGAGTCCCACAAAGCCTGCCGCAATCTGAACATCAAACACATTTCGCGGCACCGTTCCTGTATATCTGTAACAAAAATCGATCTCACTTCGATAGGCGTGGACGATGGTTTCATGATGGTGAAAGGCGAGAAATTCCCAAAACGCATCAACAGAATCCATGCCAAGCGGGTCAATAATGGCGAGAAACCCTTCCGCGGCAATTTGAATTAAACAGAGCTGCGGCTGATACTTACGTTCCGAAATGAATTCCGTATCCAACGCGACCCAAGGGGAATCCTCAAGATGCTTCAGCAAGGTTTTGAGTTCGGATGTTTTGGAAACAACGATGTGGGACACGGAATCAATCGACCAATGATGCAAAAATGACACTTTTTTATGACGATTGACAGTATAGCGTAAAAATAAAAAACACAAAGGTCATCGGACTGGACTTGCTTCATTTCTTCTTTACGGATTTACGGAAAAAATAAATATGATATAATATCCTCCTTATAGGAAAGTTGTTTTGTTAAAAAAGATCTAAAAGTAAGGAGCCCTTCCGATGGTGATGAAAAAATTTCTCAATGATCCGCAAGACCTGACCCTTGAACTGCTCGAAGGTTATACTTTGGCGTACCAGTCCAAAGTGAAGCTCGTTTCCGGGAAAATTGTCGTCCGTGTCACCCCCAAAGACAAAAGCCGTGTAGCCGTCATCACAATGGGCGGAACCGGTCACGAGCCGGCTTTGAGCGGTTATGTCGGTGAAGGGATGCTTGACGCGGCGGTTGCTGGTGACGTTTTTGCCGCACCGGGAGCCCCGAAAGTTCTCGAAGCGTTGCGGCTCTTCAAAGATTACGCCGGGATTCTCCTCGTGATTCTGAATCATGCCGGTGATGTGATGAATGGAAATATGGCGTTTGAAATGGCCAAAAAGGAAGGAATCCGTGTCAAAACGATTCTGACCTGTGACGATATTGCTCCCGGAGCCAATGCTCCCAAGGAAGACCGCCGCGGATTGGGAGGTTGTATTCCGTTGATTAAAATCGCCGGAGCCGCTGCGGAAACGGGCAAGTCGCTCGACGAAGTCTTGGCCATTGCCGAAAAATTCAATCAACGGATGGTGACTTTGACCGTAACCATGAAAACCGCAACGCATCCCCAGTCCGGTGAGTATATCTCCACTTTGCCGGATGATAAAATGGAAATCGGCATGGGACAGCACGGCGAGGGGGGCGAAACCGGCCCGCAGCCGATTCTGTCCGCGGACGAAACGGCGGAAATCATGGTGAAAAAACTGGCCGCTGCCGCCGGGGTTCAGCCGGGAGAAAAAGTGACTCTCCTCCTCAACGGTTCCGGTGCGACGACACTGATGGAAATGTTTATTGTTTTCCGAAAAGCGTACCGTGTGTTGGAAGCCATGGGGATTACGGTCGCGGCGGGGCGTTGTGAAGAGATGCTCACCGTTCAGGAAAGCGGCGGTTTTCAGATGTTCCTCGGAGTGTTGGATGACGAACTTCTCGGTTACTTCAATGCTCCGTCGGACGCTCCGTACTGGGTTACCAGATGAGTGCGGAATGAAAAAGTGTTTTGTTGTAAGACGTATTGGTGAGAGTTTTTACTTAAAAGAGTGACTAAATTCCTTTTCAAGTCCGGCAGGCACCGGACCGGCACGGTTGTTTTTCTGTGTTTTGGGTCCGGTCATCATTGTCTGTTTTAATGAAGTGGAAACTCTCCTTTTGGGAAAGTAGAGATAAGGCAGGATAAGATGTTCCGTTCCAAAAACAGACCCGATCAGGAAGAAATCATGAAACCGTTTCACTTGTTGAAATGGATCGTTTTGGTTGTTCTTTCCTGTTTGACGGCAACTCCATTGTTTGCGGGGGATGCTGTGACATCCGGTGTCCATGAGACAAAAACGGATGAACCACTGCAAAGACTTGCCGAGTTGTTTGAGTTTCCGCCGATAGAGTACCGTCCGCATGTCTGGTGGCATTGGTTGGGAAGTAATTTTCAGAAAGAAGGAATCACCAAAGACATTGAAGCGATGAAAGAAGCAGGTATCGGCGGGGCGACGATTTTCAATATTGCCTCTTCCGTTCAGAATACTCATGCGCCTATCGAAAACAATCCCTGGCCCGAACAGACTTTTCGCAGTGAAGCCTACTGGGACGCTTTCCGGCATACCATATCCGAGGCTCAACGTCTGGGGCTTACCATGGGACTTCATGGGACACCCGGTTATGCCACGACAGGCGGTCCGTGGATACCGGAAGAGTACTGTATGCAGACGCTGGTCTTCACGAAAACAACCGTCGCCGGCAATCGCCGTGTTGAGTTGACTCTGCCGAAACCTGAACTTCCTGTTTACAGAGGATACAGCAATGAAAGTAACAGTTTCGGAAAAAATATCACAGGGAAACAGGCAACCTATTACAAAGATGTGGCGGTGATGGCGGTTCCTGACAGGGAGGGAGTCACGCCTGCGGATGTTCTCAATATTTCCGCGTTCATGGATGAAAACGGACAAATCAAATGGCAGGCTCCGGAAGGCATCTGGAATTTATGCCGTATCGGTCATGCTCCGACCATGGCACATCCGCATCCGCTTCCCGACGACATCATCGGAAAATCGCTGGAAGTGGACAAAATGAGCCGTGAGGCCAATATTTACCATTGGCGGCAACTGTTAGACCCTTTGAAAGAACAGATCGGAGAGCATTTCGGAAAGACATTCACCTATATCTGGGTGGACAGTTACGAATCCGGCGACCAAAACTGGACCCCTGCGTTCCGTGAGGAATTTATGCGTCTGAAAGGATACGACCCGCTCCCTTTCATCGCATTGCAACAGTTTCCTGAGCAGGGAAAGGAAAACGAATCTCTGAAGAAATTCGCACAAGACAACAGAGAAGTCATAAGCCGCCTGTTTATTGACAACGGATGGAACGTCGCGAAAGAAATGCTTCACTCGTATGGTTTGAAGCTTTACTGGGAACCTTATTGGGGACCTTGGGACAGCCACGAAAGCGTTTCCATCCCGGATGTGCCGGTAGGGGAATTTTGGACAGGCGGCAATGGTTCTCTGGGAAACATCCCGCATTATGCCAGGGAATTCGGAAAAAAATTTGTCGCGGCAGAGGCGTTCACCGGAAGACCGGAAGTGAGCAAATACACGGAGGATCCCGCTTTTTTGAAACATGCGGCTGACGGCGGTTACGCTTCCGGCGCAAACTGGTACTTTTTGCACCACTGGGTTCATCAACCTTTTGATGACCGTTATCAACCCGGTATGGGAATGGGCTGGTGGGGAACGCATTTCAGCAGGTTTCAAACCTGGTTTCAGCCAGGAAAGGCGTTCTTCACGTATTTGGCCCGTTGTCAGATGCTCTTGCAACAGGGTGTTTCCGTCAAATCCGAATCCGGTATTGCACACCGGAGTACACCTGACGCCGAGCTGTTTTTCGTTATCAATCCCGGCACATCGGTTCTGAAAAAAAGATTCGTTTTTCCTGTTAAAGACAGAGTTCCTGAATTGTGGGATGCCTGCAAGGGAATCATCCGCCGGACAAACAAATGGAAAGCGGAAGGTGACGCAACATTTGTGGACTTGACACTGGAGCCGGACGAATCGGTTTTTGTTGTTTTCCCTAAAAATACCGTTCCCGCTTATTCGCAATTGAAACAGCCTGCGGCTGAGGTGCTTGAAGAATCCTCCGAGGAAATTCGCGGAACATGGAATGTCCGGTTTGAACCGAAATTGGAGACGCCTTTCGACATGCAATTTGAACCGGTTGATTTCAGACTTCATTCCGACCCTGCCGTCAAGTATTTCGCCGGAACGGCCTGTTATGAAAAAACGATTCGGATTAATGCGGAGGATTTGGGAGCGGACAAACAAATTCTGCTGGATTTGGGCGAATTACATGATATTGCCGCAATCAAAGTGAATGGAAAAGACGCAGGAGTCTTATGGTACCCGCCGTACAAAGCGGATATTACCTCTTTGATAAAAACCGGTGAAAATACGTTGACGCTTGAAATTTCCGTCAATTGGGCAAACCGGCTCATCGGCGATGAACAATATCCGGCGGACTTTGAATGGGGGGCGGACCGCGGCGAACCGGGAAGAGCCATGAAAGCGTTTCCTGACTGGTTTATCAAAAAGGAACCGCGTCCCTCGCAGGGACGGAAAGCCTTTATGATCTGGTACTATTACCGCAAGGATTCACCGTTACAACCTGCCGGTTTGATTGGTCCTGTGCGTGTGATAAAACAAAATATTTTACAACAGTAATTCCCTTTTTTATCAATGGCGGAACCGGGAAAACTTCATGAAAATTCATTTCCTTGTGAGGTCAATGCTAAAAATCAACACGATTGAATCGGAGAAAATATGAAAACGTATCACCTGTGGAATTTAATGACCCTGACGACATTCGCGGTACTTGTTGTCACGCCGCTGTTCGCGGAGGATGTTGTCCCGATACCGCCGCTGAAAATTTCGGAATCGGCGGCGCAGGGTGTGCCGGCCGGTCACTGGGAGGCGGCGACGCCTCCGACCGCATTGGATTATGCCGCGACAAAGAAACTTGCCCTTGAGTTTGAGTCTCGCGGCGATGCGGCAGCGGCATTAACGCTTTGGGAACGTGTTCTTGACCGGACAACCTGTAAAGAAGAACAACGGAGCGAGGCTCGTACGCATATCAAGGAACTGCGTCCGAAAGTGCAAATCAACACCGATCCTGAGAAAGCCCAAAAATGGAACGTTCTTGTCCTTATCTACAAAGAGTTGAAAGCGGAACGGAAAAATCAGGATGGAACGGTCACTTCCTATCATCAGACATTTATCGACAGTGATTTGGCGACCATCGGAAAAGAACTTGCGGGATTCCGCGACTTGGTGTTTGAATGGTCAAGCGGTGTCGTGCTGCCGGAGTTTGATGTGGTTTTTGTTACGGAGCCGATTACTAATGTGGAGGGGGACGGCGGTTTCCCGGTTGGTCCCGGTGAGGCGGCAAAGGAGTTCAGAAAAGCATCGGCGGACAAAAAATACAACACGGTCATCGGGTATGTGAAATTCCGTGATGAAAAAGGTCCGAATTTGAGCCGTCCGTGGACGGCGGCAATTTACGGCCGGTTACGGGAGTTAAAAGGGGGCGGTTACATGATGGTTCCCTGGGGCGATGATTATCCTTTCAAAGGAGAGTTTGTCGGGGAAATGGAACTGCATGAATGGCTGCATCAGCTTGATGATGTTGTGCATGGTTATCTTGGGTATCCGCCGGGGACCACACGATCCTCAGACGATGGACGAGGCGTTGACGACAAACGGACGGATGGGGAACAGGAATACAAAAAACCGAAAGACTGTACGACTTGGGCGTATTTTTACAAACATCTGATGACGGAACACATGACACGCCAGATTTGGTCGGAGCTGACGACGGAGAATCTCCGTGAAAGAAAACCCGGTGCGGTGATTCGGATTGAGCCGTGAAAACACCGGATAAAACGATTCGGCCGGGCTGCGGTTTTTGCGGATGCCGAAGTTTGTTGCATCCCTGTCCGGCTATCAATAAGGAAAAAATGATGAGAATGTTACGTTTGTTGGTAGCCTTTGGCTATGTATTGTTGGGATTTTTCCTGTCTGTTGCGTTTGCGGCGGAGTTCCGTTTTGAAAAAGACATTCTGAAAATGGAGGAACGGGACAAACAGTCGCCGCCGAAAGAGGGATGCACCATGTTCGCGGGAAGTTCTTCCTGGGCATTATGGGGCAAACAACTTGAAGAGGATTTTCGTGAGTTTGACGCCATTAACCGCGGTTTCGGCGGATCAAAGATTCATGAAGTGATTCACGTCACGGACCGGATCATTACGCCGTACAAACCGTCAAGAATCCTCTTTTTCTGCGGAACCAACGACATTGCAAGCGGAATGAAACCGGAAGAGGTTTTCGCGGATTTCAAGACATTCCTTGAGCGTGTCAGGAAAGTCCGTCCGCAGGTGAAGATTTATTTCATGTCACTTTCCCACGCACCGGCACGGGAAAAGCATTGGCCCGATGGCGACAAGCTGAATTCATTGGTTCGGGAACTCGCCAAACAGGATGACCTCTTGTTTTACATTGACACCGTTGTTCCCATTGAGGAATGCGTCAAAAACGGTGGTAATCCCTGGTTTGACGACAGACTCCATTTGTCCCGTGAAGGTCAGGAAGTCTGGATCAAGGCGATCAGGAAAACATTGAGTCAGGAGAAAAAGTCTTCTGAAAAATAACGAACCGCGTCAGTCATTGGTTCCGGCGAAGTGTTTTTCGGCAAGTTCCATCCGCTGAGCCGTTTTCGGGTCGCGTGATTTGATTTCATGAATATAGTCCGCAAGCCGTGTCTGCCGGGGAGAACCGGCCGGTTCCTGCCGCAGATGTTTGACCGGCAGATCCACGCGTCCCAGCTCCGCGCACCATCGGCAGCCCCAGTATCGGATATCCGGTGACGTGTCGGAAAGAAATTCCTCAAGTGCGGATTCCAGTGTCGGACTCGTTTTCATTTTTCGGCACAAATTTTGTGCCGTGATATCGGGAATACTGACCGGCATTGTCTCTTTTATGACATCACCTTCCAGAAAGACCGGTTCATGAGGGGAAGTGCTGTTCAGTGTGATTTTGGCATCGCGTTGAATGGCAAACTGCGATTCCTGATGGAGATCGGATGCCCAGAGGACAGTGCCGTGGGTTCCGGGACGAACGACAAGATTCGGGGAATATTCCGGAGGTGTTCCGTCGGTGGAACGGAGCATGACACAGGAGTTCGGCCCGGAAAAAAGGAATGTCCCGGAGCCTTGCGGGGTTTTGATTCGATACGTCACCGGAAAACCAATCACCTCCTCGGTGAGAATTTGGATGGTTCCGTAATCGAACATCATCCCGGTGCCGTCTTGAAGAAATCGGAGCCGTGTATCGCCGAAGACCGTGAGTTTCAAACCTCCGCCGGTTCGGATGACGGCCCGAAACGGTGCGGGAACCAGTAGAAACTCGTCACTTTGCAGGCTTTTTTCATTCACGGCACGTTCCCAGATACTGTGTTCGTCTCTTGCGGTGAAGGCGATGTTCTCTTCCGAAAGTTTGAGGATGGTTGTGCGGATGTCGGTAAAGGAAGCCGCTGTCGGCGCCGTGAAACCGACCTGGGAAATGGCGGAGTTTCTGTCGAAGGACGTTTTATTTTCATCTACCGGTTCACTGCCTTGCGAGGAAGACTGTGACGAAGGTCCGGCCGGCGTGATCGGCGTCAGCGGCGGGAGCGACCGTTTCATCACTTCATTGACGCTCGGTGTCGTCCCATGAGTGATGACCTGAATTCTGCTGTAAGGGGAAGATAAAGAAGTCGGGGACGGTGTGTTCCGTGAGTTCGTTTCTGCGGAAATCGTCTGTTCCGTTGAGCCGGGCGGAAGAATCTGCATTGATACCATCGGCGTGGAAGAAGAAGGTAAAACGCCGGAATATTCCGGCGGCTCCACCGGCTCCACGGAAAATGCGGCAGGAGAAAGCGGCGTGACATGCGGCGTTTCGGACACGGGAAAAGATACAATCTCGGAAGGCGGAGCCGCAGGAACAGACGGTGTTGCCGCGGCTTCGGGAAAAGGAACAGACCACAAGGCCGCCAATGCGGTTGAGGGAGGAGAAAACGGCGGAATCACGGCAGCGGTTTCTTCCTGCGGCGGAACGATTCCGTGATTTGCCGATGGATTCGGAGGTGTCACAGGGGGAGAGATGATGTGCCGGTCAATTTCCGACGGAGACTCATAGAATAGAATAGAATCCGCCGAGTGAGCCAAAAGCGGGACATCTTCGGAAACGGCGGGCTGAAGACCGTTCTGAATTTCAGGATTCTCTTCCGTTTTTGCCGCAGATGTATCGAAAACCGGTTTGTTTTGGGTGAAATACTCTTGATGACTCGGACCGTCCAGAAGGTGGGATGTATCAACCGCTGTGACGGAAACCGGAAGCGGAGAAACCTCTGTCTGATCCATGACCATATTCAAAATAAAAACACCGGCAAACAGCAATATCGATAAAACCGCAACCCTCCACAGATTGAAGCGTTTCCGTTTTTCCCAGTGATCGAACAGATCGTCGATCCGGTGCTGTTCTTCGGGACGGATGAACAAATCCTGATTTGCGGGAATTTTCATTTGAAAGGTTTCCTTGACCGCTTACGATTCCGAAAATCTGTCAAATTTCTCCCTTTTCGGGGAGGAAACCGTGGAAAGAGATTCCGTGAAGTACGGTGTTTTTGAGGAAACCGCTGAGGTTGTTTCGGAATACTCTTCAGAATGTTCTTCGGAAAGTGATGTCGCGGGATGTCTTGCTGCTGCCGTCCTGGGCATTGTTTCCGAAGAGGCCTTCGGAAGTGCCGACGGCGGAAAACAGGGAGATTTCTCTGGTTTTACGGGAAACGCAATGCCGGAAGGAGCAATCCGGTAAAGTTTCTGTCGAAGGTCGCCGCTTACCGTGACGGGACGGCTCAGAATCACTGTCAAAATTTTGTGGCACGCCACCGCTTCCGCGAGAAAAATGTCTGATTGGAACACGATCTCCTCAAACCGGCTGTTTTCTTCGTCGGAAAGGAGGTGATCCAGGTATGCCGCCGTGAGATTGGGGTTGAGTTCCTCTCCCGGAGCGCCGAGGTCTGCATTTTTCGCCACTTCAACAATACGATGCAACGCTTCCACCGCAGACTTTTGGCTCTGGATACGCTGTTCCACCATACGCCGGCTTGCGGAATCATAGATGTTATCGATAAATGCGAGGAGTGTTCTCAATGTGAGATACATGGCCGGAAAATTTCGGTTGAATGAGCGGTATAAACAAAAACAACAGGGATTATCCGAAAAAATGTTTTCCGACGCAAGACAGATTTTACGGAAAAACCGCCTTCTGACGGATTGCATGGACGGGCAATTTTTGCTATGATGACTGTGACAAATGGAAAAACAATTGGGAACAGAGACTTTTCTGATAAGGTGCGGCAAATAAGTGATTTAGTACAAGCGGGAGGAAAAATGATTACTGAGACACATTCAAAATGTCCGTTTTCTCCGCTTCGATTGGGGCTGGACATCGGTTCCACGACGGTCAAGGTGGTTGTCTACGACGATTCTTCCTGTGCAATGCGGTGGTCACGATATTCGCGGCATTATTCCGAGGTGTTTCAGACGCTGACCGGGCTGGTTTCCGAGGTACTTGATCAATTTCCTGACACCGTTTTCACTGTCGCGGTGACCGGTTCCGCCGGAATCGGGGTTTCGCAAAAACTGATGCTTCCGTTTGTTCAGGAGGTCATTGCCGGTGCGGAATCGATAGAAGCTTTTTTGCCGCAAACCGATGTCGCCATTGAACTTGGAGGCGAAGACGCCAAAATCACTTTTTTTAACGGCAGCATTGATCAACGGATGAATGAAACCTGTGCCGGAGGAACCGGTGCTTTCATTGACCAGATTGCCGTCACGCTCAAGACGGATGCTTTGGGGATTGACGCACTTGCCTCGCACCACAAGACGATTTATCCCATCGCGGCACGGTGCGGCGTCTTCACCAAATCCGACGTCACGATGCTTCTCAACGACGGAGCCAGCAAGGAGGATGTCGCGGCGAGTGTCTTGCAGGCGGTGGTCGATCAAACCATCGGCGGTTTGGCGTGCGGACGCAAAATTCATGGGAATGTCGCTTTTCTTGGAGGTCCGCTCCACTTTTTGCCGCAGCTTCACAAACGGTTTGCGGAAACATTGAATCTTTCTCCCCGGCAGCAGCTTCGCCCGGACGATGCTCATTTTTACGTCGCCCTGGGAGCGGCACTCCTCTCCAAAACGCATGAGCCGGTCACTGGCGAGGTGCTGCGGGAACGGATTCGGAAAGGACACGGTCAACGGGAACACTCCGCGGAAACCGACCGGCTGTGTCCTCTGTTTTCCCGTCAGGAGGATTATCAGCAGTTCCTTGTGAGACACGATTCCCTTCGGGCAAAACGTACTGATTTTGATACCGCGGCAGGCGGCTTTTTTCTGGGGATTGATTCCGGTTCGACCACCACCAAGGCGGTTCTCATTGACGAACAATCGCAAATGGTCCGTTCGTGGTACGGTTCCAATCAGGGCGATCCGGTTCATACCGTCATGGGGATTCTCTCGGAGCTTTACGCACAACTGCCGCCGGGAGCCGCGATTCGGAATTCCTGTGTCACCGGTTACGGCGAAATGATTCTCCAAGCGGCACTCGGAATCGACGAAGGAGAGGTTGAAACACTGGCACACTACCGTGCCGCGGGGCATTTCGTAAAAGACGTCTCCTTCATTCTTGACATCGGCGGACAGGACATCAAGTGCATTTCGATCAAAAACGGTCGCATTGACCGGATCGCTTTGAACGAAGCGTGTTCTTCCGGCTGCGGTTCGTTCATTGAAACATTTGCCAACTCTCTCGGATATGATGTCGCCGCGTTTGCCCGGGAAGCTCTTTTCGCAAAAAAGCCGATTGACCTGGGAACTCGCTGCACGGTTTTCATGAATTCCAAAGTCAAGCAGGCTCAGAAGGAAAACGCGCCGGTGTCCGACATTTCCGCCGGACTGGCTTATTCCGTCGCCAAAAACGCACTCTACAAAGTGTTGAAAATCCGTGACGTTTCGGAGCTTGGAGACCGTATTGTCGTTCAGGGAGGAACATTCAACAATCCGGCGGTTTTACGGGCGTTGGAACTGCTGATCGGCCGGAACGTGTACCGCGTTGACATCTCCGGCATGATGGGGGCGTTCGGAGCGGCACTGATTGCCCGAGAAAGAGCGATGCATTCGGGAAAAACCGCTTCCGCACTGATTTCGCGGGAAGGGATCGCGTCGTTTTCGATGACCTCCGCGCCGGTGCGGTGTCGAGGCTGCTCCAACAAATGTCTGACGACCGTTCACAGGTTTTTCGGCGGAAAGACCTTTATTTCCGGGAACAGGTGCGAAAAAGGACTCGGACACACGAAGAGCCGTGAAAAAATCAATCTTTTCCGGTCTCAGTATGAGCGGCTGTTTGATTACTATATTCCGAGGCGGCCGGAAGACGCTCCGCTGGGCGAAATCGGCCTTCCGCGTGTGCTGAACATGTATGAGAATTATCCGTTCTGGTTCACGCTGTTTCATGAACTCGGTTTTCGGGTGGTGCTTTCCGACCCGTCCGGCAGGGAGTGGTACAACAAAGGTCTCGACAGCGTTTCTTCACAAACGCTTTGTTTTCCGGCGAAACTGGCTCATGGACACATTCTCAATCTGGTGGAAAAAGGGGTTCGGCGGATTTTTTATCCGGCACTTCCGCTGGAACGTCAGGAGTTTAAGGAGGCGGTTCGTCATTACAATTGTCCTGTGGTCGCAGCGTATCCGGAGGTCATCCGGTTGAATGTCGGAGAGATTCGCGAAAAACAGATTCAGTTTCTTGCCCCGTTTTTACCGGCGCCGGCGGACGATACGGGGCTACTGTTGAAACAGCTCTCCCCGTTACTGAAACCGATGCGGGTCGGATGGTCGGGATTGAAGCGGGCGGTTTCTCTTGCCGAAACAGCTCAGAAAATCTATAAAGAGGACATCCGCCGCAAAGGAGAGGAAGCCGTTGCGGAAATCACGGCTTCCGGAGAACCGGCGATTGTTTTGGCCGGAAGACCGTATCACCTGGACCCGATGATTCATCACGGCATTCCTGAGATGATCCTTGCATGCGGTGCCGCAGTGCTTTCAGGAGATTCCGTGATGTCTTTGGGACAGGATTTGCTGTTTCCGTTTCATGTGGTCGACCAGTGGACCTACCATTCCCGTTTGTATCGGGCGGCAACATTTGTCGCGAGACATTCCGGTTTTCAGTTGGTTCAGCTCAACTCGTTCGGCTGCGGACTTGATGCCGTGACAACCGGTCAGGTCGAGGAAATCCTCACTTCCGTCGGCAAGACCCACACGTTGCTGAAGATTGACGAAGGGACACAGTTGGGGGCTGTTAAAATCCGCATTCGCTCCCTTCTTTCGACGTGTACCGTCTCTGGAACAGAGTGAAGCGGACAACATTCCCGTCTTATTTTACAGACGGTTTTTTTCCTTCCGGTCTATCGACTTTGAAGTCAAACGACTTTGCGGAACCGTCCACCTTAACGGACAGTCCTGAAGTTTGCCATTTTTCGTATTTCGGGTGAATCATCCGAAAAGCAATCAATTCGAATTTTCCATCTCCGTCCTCATCGACGGTTCCTTCTTCATAACGGTTTGCGCCGGTGATGAAGACTTTGTATTCCCCTTTGGGAATTCCGTCTTTTTCGCCCAGCCAACTCAGTTGAAAAAGTCCCTCCTTGTCGATTGAACTTCGTGCGACAAATTGGCCGTCGGTAAATCCAACCGTTCCGACGGTAAGCGGCTCCCCGTTATCGGCGAACGTTATTTTTCCGCCGAGTTTGACATTTCTGTTGCATCCGGCGAGTAACACAATAGACACGAGAAACAATAATAATAGATGCTTGTTCATAGTAAGATTGAAAAATACTGTTGATAAAAAGCGCGGCGGTTCCGCGAACCGCACACGAAACGTGACATTCTTTTCTTTACGGCAAAGAGACCGCCTCGCCGTTATTCACTTCGACAAGTGAACGGACCAATTCGGGCAAAACGTTTTTACTCACCGACCGTACGCTTCCATCGCCCATGCAAACATTCAACACGGAAGTGTGTGAACTTCCCAATTGCCATCCTGCCGCATCATAACCTTTGTACGATGTTCCTGGAGCCGGTCCGGATGAAGTGGATGGAGTCTGCGCAATCATGTTGGCACTTCTCGTGATGTATCTTGCAACATTTCCAACATTGCGTCCATCCGCTCCGTCGTCACGGGTACATAACCACGACCCGTTCCAGGAACGTGCATTTGCGTCACTGCCTCCGGAATTTACTGCCCAAGAGGGAATATGTTTTTCCATTATCGCAATAACATTACTTGTTCCGTCAACCCAATACCCGAATCCTTCACGCGGCCGCCAATTAGAACCCTGTCCTACAGAAATCCGGAAGGGGAAAAAATCATGACCAAGACGGTAAGTTGCACTTTTTCCACCGCCCCCAAGATCACTATAACGCCAAAGTGTTGCCCAATAGTCCGAACCTTGGTCATCGTCTGTGCAACTGGGAAGAATATAATCACTTAACGGTCCGCTGCTTACTCCACCACTATCTGTCCCAACAATGACTTTTTGCCCGCCGTTGGAGGAAGGACAGCAATAGGTGCTGACACCACATCCGTTTTGTTCCTCAGACGATAGAGCAAGGAACCACACTTGAGGATCATTATTAAATAGGTTCCCTTCTCCCGTCATTTTTTCGTAAAGCCCGTTGGCTTCCAAAAAGGGCAAAATGAACATGAAAAACGTGGGACGGTAACGATACATACATCCGGGCGGTACGGCGTTGCGTGTATCGTGAAAGTTGTGGACGGCCAACCCTATCTGCTTGAGATTGTTGGCACACTGCATTCTTCGAGCCGCTTCGCGGGCGGCTTGAACCGCGGGCAATAGAAGGGCGATTAATACGCCAATAATCGCAATCACGACAAGAAGCTCGACAAGGGTAAAACCGGATCGGGCGGTAAACCCCGATGGGGCAGTGGATTCGGAACGGACAAGAGAGTTTTGGGGATTGTTTGCAGC
>JAISQK010000075.1 GCA_031274255.1 Planctomycetaceae bacterium
GAAACGGGTTTGAAAATATATGTCAGTCATTTTCCTCCCGGGACAAGCAAATGGAACAAAATAGAGCACCGTTTATTCTCTTATATATCAATTAACTGGCGTGGAAAACCGTTGGAAAGTTTGCCGGTGATTTTAGGTTTAATCGGTGCAACAGCCACAGAAACAGGATTGAAAGTAAAAGCAGTTCTTGACGAAACACAATATGAAACAGGAATAAAAATTAGCGACGGGGAACCGGCAAAATGCAAGATAATAAGAAGTGGTTTTCATGGTGAATGGAACTATTGCATTCAACCTAATTGTTAGGTTTATTTATTGATGGTTCCTTAGCCTCAGCGCGGTTTTCCGCGCTTGTCCATATCGAATTGCCCGGTTGCCTGGACAGTGTTTCCATCGTCCGCACAAACCGTTTTTCCAGCCTCGCCTCGTTGAAATCCACATCCGCGAATTCTTCCGCCATATTGAAACTTTCCCCTCCAGACATATCGCCCTCCCAAGTTTTTATTCATTATATCATAGTGTTTAGGAAAAGTGGAAAATTTATGGGTCAAGTTTAGGTTCCGACGGCAGGACTTTAGGCGGTGTCGTCACGAGTTGACAGAGGAAAACCAGAGTGTTATAATCAAGGGAAAAATGGAGGTTTTCTCAGATAGATGCGTCTTATCATCGGCATGACATTTCGGACGCAATGTGGGCATTACTCGAAGACTATCTGCCGGGACGCAAAGGCACATGGGGCGGTAACGCCCGCGACAATCGGCTATTCCTCAACGCCTGTTTCTGCCGGCAGGATTACCGGCGTTTGGATCTTATGCACGGGGGCTCCGTACGCGATTTGTCCCCGGATTACGGCAGCTGAAGAAATATGCACTACCGATTTTGTCGCTGGCGTGACAAGGGCATGTGGGAAAAATGACTTGAGTTGTTGGTCAAAGAGCCTGGATTTTGAATGGTTGATGATTGATGCGAGTCATGTCAAGGTACATCCCGATGCCGCCGGTGCGGTCGGAGGAAACCAGGACATGGAACGGACAAAAGGGGGCTCCATACCAAAATCCACTTGGCCGCGGATGCGCGATGTTTCCATCCGCTTGCGATGGGCGGTGAAGCGGTACGCTTCCCGTCGCGGATTGTAAGTTGGGAGAACATCTGATCAAAGGGATTGACGCCCGGTTTTTGCTTGCCGATCGCGGCTACGATACCAACGCGCTCCTTGACGCCGCTCTGGCATCGGGAATGACTGCGGTGATTCCGCCCGGGAAAAACCGCAAGGAACAACGTGCGTATGACAAAGAGTAGTCCAAAAAGCGTCATTGGGTTGAAAACGCCTTTTTGTACCTGAAACGCTGGCGTTGCGACTCGTTATGCAAAAAACACCGCATCTTTTCTTGCGACCGTCCCTATTCGTTGTATGGCCATTTGGAGCGGACACTATTGACAACTCTGCCTAGCGAATTCACAGCGGCTTTATTCCGATGAAACGTTCCATAAGCTGCCAGCCGCTCGGCATGAAACGGCGGCTTTCCTGAGCCGTTTGCTCACTGTAACACTCGGCATGATCTGGCGTCACATCGCTTCCCGCGATGATCCACGGCACCATCCGATGAGAATGCGTCTTGGTTTTGAGAGATGTCGGGTGATCCGGTGTGATGAAAATCCGCCAGTCACCGGAAGATTGCAGCTTTTCGAGAATCGGCGGAAGGACATGCCGGTCAATCTCTTCCAAAGCATGCACCTTTTTTTCGGAAGAACCTTCATGCGACGCTTCATCCGGTGCTTCAACGTGTACGCAAACGAGGTCAAAATCTTCCAGAGCTTTGGCGGCGTAACGGCCTTTTGCGGCATAATCGGTGTCGACATAACCGGTGATGCCCGGCACCTGAATTTGTGTCCAGCCGATCAGTTTTGCAATCCCGATGAGTAAATCAACTGCGGAAATCATCGAACCGCGGACACCGGGGAACCGTTCGGCAAACGGCACCAAATCCGGACGCTTCCCCTGTCCCCAGAGCCAGAACTGAGAGGCGGGACACTGACCGCCGTGAATCCGCCGCCGGTTGACGGGATGATCGGCAAAAAGTTCGCGGCTTTTGTCCATCAATTGACGCAAAAACTCCCCGCCGGCTCCCTGCGGAAGCACGGACAGAATGGACTGATCGGTGTAATCATGCGGCGGAACCGTTTGCGTTGTTTGGTCAAACGGAGAATCGCCGGAATTTCCGCCGCGGTAAATCATCAGATTGCGGTAACTGACTCCGGGGTAAAACTTGACCGTTTTCTCTCCTGCGGTTCGGACGATTTCCGGTCCGGTTGTCTTCAGAAGTTCCGCCGCCTCTTCACTGGAAATGTGACCGGCGGTGAAACTCTTCATGAGACCGTCGTCCGAAATGTTCACCATGTTACAGCGGAAAGCCCAGTCGTTTTCTCCAAGCGGAATTCCCTGGGCGGCCGCCTCGAGCGGCGCCCGGCCCGTGTACCCCTGCTCCGGATCATAGCCGAGAACACTCAGCGTCGCAACATCCGATCCGGGAGGGAGTTGCGGCGGAACATTAAAGGAACGCCCCACGATTCCCGACCGGGCGAGAGCGTCCATGTGAGGAATCCGAGCTTCGACGAGAGCGGTTCGACTGTCCGGAAAATCTTCAGGATGGTCGGCACAGCCGTCAGGAATGAGGATTGCGTATTTCATTGTCCGTTTTGCCGATTGAATGAATGGAAATGTCGCAGGACAGTATTTATTAGTATAGCACTCATTTTTTGCCGGGAAACCCCGGACGGCAATCGTAAAGGAGTTCTCCCTAGAAATTCCCTCTGCCTCACTTCTTCACACTCAAATACCGGTTTATGTTACTTCCCAAATTTCTCATTCCGATTCCAAACTTTGCCCTTGCAAATCCAATACTTCGTAACACCTCATTGCCCATCCGCATCTTTTGTTCCCTAAAAATGTGTTTGATCCGACAACGTACTTTACTCTTCAAACGGTTATTCTCTTTACTTCTCCTCTGTCAGCGGCTTTTTCGCCTATCTGTGGCTCATAATCCCGCTCCAATATCTCCTTGCCGCTGTAAGCCGTTCGGCGGAAAAGTCCTCTTGACACGAAGACACCATTGATTAGAATATGGAAGTAAAGGGCGGTGACAGGAGGGTAAAAAATGGTTTTTTACTGATTGAAGTCACCTTTTCCTGACGATGCACATTACCATGACAAATCGGAATTTCAGCAGTTTTTCATTTCATTTTTACCGGTATTATTGGTGGTTTACCAATAACGCTCCGGCGGGTTATTTTTAGTGCTGAAATCGAAAAGACAGAGATAGAAAATAATGGGAAGGCCGCGAGCGTTGAGACGTTTGCGGCTTTTCTTTTTGACGAAGCGAAGCCGTCCTCGACAAAAGGCCGGCTTTTTTAATAACATATCATTTTCAACGCATGTGACGTACAGCCCAGTGGAGCAAAAAACATGAAAAAACAGATTGCCATTCAAGGGATTCGCGGCTCGTATCACGAAATTGCCGCAAAGCGGTATTTTCAGGACGAAGAGGTGGAGATTCTTGCCTGTCACACGTTTCAGGATGTCATTGCGGCCGTTCAGGAGCGTCCGGACACGCTGGGACTGATGGCCATTGAAAACACGCTTGCCGGAAGTCTGCTGCAGAATCACGAGTTGATCCGCAAGAGCGGTTTGAAGGTGGTCGGAGAGTACAAGCTGCGGATTTCGCATTGTCTGGCGGCGCTTCCCGGCACGGCGATTCAGGATGTCCGCGAAATCAATTCGCATCCGATGGCGTTGCTGCAGTGTGAGGCGTTCCTTGAAACGCTTCAGGATGTCAAAATCGTGGAGAAGGAGGACACTGCGACGAGTGCTCACCGGATTCGTCAGGGGCAGTTGAAACATCACGCGGCGATTTGCAGTAAACCGGCGGCACTGATGTACGGCCTTGAGATTCTCGCGGAGGAAATCGAGACGGACAAGCACAACTTCACTCGGTTCCTGATGCTGGCCGCTCCGGAAAAGACGCCGGAAGTGCTGCAAAACGTGACGTGCAACAAGGCGGTTTTGGTGTTTTCCCTGCCGCATTCCGTCGGAAGTCTGTCGCAGGTACTGACGATTCTTTCGTATTACAGGATGAATCTCACCAAAATTCAGTCGTTTCCGATGGTCGGACAGGAGTGGCAGTATCTGTTTTATGTGGATTTCACGTTTTCCGACGACACACTCTACCGTCAGGCGATGACCGCGGTGACGCCGCTCACGAAGGATATTACGATTCTCGGCGAGTTTGCGGAGTATGTCCCGGAGGAGGAGTTTCCCCGACCGGAGAAGAAGAACACAACATGACACGTGAGGAGTGGAACCATGACATTATTTTCCCGAATTGTGATTATCGGCGTTGGTCTGATGGGGGGATCGGTCGGACTTGCGGCGAAGAAGAAAGAGGTTGCCGGATGTATTGTCGGCGTGGACCGGGATGAAACGCATCTCACGGCGGCACGCGACCGCGGCATCATTGACATCGGCACCACCGATTTTGAGGAGGGCGTCTGTCGTCTTGGCGGGACGCAATCCCGCGTGGCGGAACTGATTGTCGTCGCCACACCGGTCGGTCTGGTGGCGGAATACGTTCAGAGAGCGGCGGAGGCGATCCGGTCTGTGGCTCCGCCGCGGGGATTCCCTCCGCGTAATGTTCTCATCACCGATGTCGGCAGTACGAAGAGTGCGGTCTGTTCTCAGCTTTGTTCGCGGAAGGATTTCGGCGGCAGCCGGTTCATTGGTTCGCATCCGATTGCCGGTTCCGAGCGGAGCGGACCGCAGCACGCCTCGGAGGTCCTGTTTGAAAACCGGCTCACGGTCATTTCCCCTTCCGCCGCCGCCCGCGACGTTGACATCGGACTCCTGGTGCAGTTTTGGCAGCGGCTGGGATCGTCGGTGATATGCACGACGCCGGAGGAGCATGACTCGATTTTGGCGAGGACGAGTCATTTGCCGCATTTGCTCAGTGCCATTCTTGCCGGAGGCCTCCGTTCGCAGGATATCCGTTACACCGGCACCGGATTCCGTAGCACGACGCGGCTGGCGGCGGGGCTTCCGGCGGTCTGGCGTGACATTGTGTCGAGCAACAGCGGGGCGATACTGGAAGCGGTTCGGGATTACGAGCATCGGCTCCGCGATTTGCGGGAAATTATTGAGCGAAAGGACTGGGACGGTCTCACCGCGTTTCTGGAAGACGCCAAGCAAAACCGCGACGCATTGGGTTAAACTTAAGTGGAGGAGAAAGAGTTTTTTATTCCTTTTCCCCTTCCCCGGCAATTTTGAGAGAGGCAGCGTGGCACAATGAACCAACCAACCGCAATCAGTTATTGACCGGACAAAAGGAGCCGGAATTTTGCCATTTTCAAGATTCGCAAGTCTTGTATTTATAAGGAATTATAAACGCAGTAGTTTATAATTTCCCGAAGTGGTATTTCCTGCCGCAAGTTCTTTTCTGTAAAATAGTTGTATTACAAACCTCAACCTTTTTTCAGGAGTAAGAACGATGCGTCCGACAAGGAACAATTATCGACAATCGACAGAAACAGTCAAGAGTAACTTTGCTCTTTGCGTCCAAAAACTTTTTACCGCCGAACTTCACGGTTATAAAATCACGAACAAGACCATCATCGCCATCCTCACCGCCGCCCTCTGTTATTGCGAATCGATCTTCGC
>JAISQK010000228.1 GCA_031274255.1 Planctomycetaceae bacterium
TTATACGGAGGAAGAACGGAAGACGTTCCAACGATGACGTTACAGCTATCCTGACGAACGAGTCATGCGGCGGTTCGAAATCCTTTGGGGCTGCACGCCTGTGGAAAATTCGCACCGGAAATCGCCATCCTCGTTCGCCAAACTCCTCCTACCGTTCGAGGTGTGATGAACATGTACTTAAAAGGGCGGCATCCAACTTGTGACCGCCATGGATTCGTATCACCCCGTGAGTGATCCGGCACAACACCGAAACTCCATTATCCGCGAATTCCAATCACGTCCGCCAAGGAAGCGGCAGCCCGTATCGAACAATGGACCAGCGTTAAGCGAAGTCCGCAACGCGTACGCATCTTCATGAGGACCATCGAAATGACATTCCGTAAAACGGCGGCCCTTCCCGCCAAAGCGGATTGGGAGAAGCAGGCGGCCAACGCACGGGCGTTGGATCCCGGAGGGGACTACCGTCCCGAGAGCCACGAACCCGCTCCTGTTAGTCGCTGGAATCCACGAGCATTTTTGTTTTATGTGATTTATTGGAAAGATTTTCCATCAGAAAGCGACCGCACCGAAGGTGCCGGGAGCAAACAGGGGTGCAGCGGTTTACCGCTGCCCGCCGGAGGCAAAGATTACTCCTCAAATTAGGATTGCAACCCCCCAATTACCTTTTGCCAAGTGGTAATTCCCATTTGCCTCGTGTCTTTTCATTCTGTTTAGTCGGAAAAAGGCCGCGATTTTGCCATAATCGGCACAACCCCTCCCGTCTGAATCCCGAAATCACCACTCCGAACCTCAAAATCCCCCTGCCCGAAGCCCGAAATCTATCCCCTGAACCTCAAAATCCGTGTCCTAATGTTCAGGAGAAATGCCTCCGGCGGCCAACGCGAGGGCGTTGGATCCCGGATGGAGCTGCCGCTCCGAGAGCCACGAACCCACTCCTGTTAGTCGCTGGTATCAACGAGTGGAACAACGTTTTCATTGGAGGCCGAACGCGAAGCCGTGAGGCTACTGGGAGCCAACGCCCTCGCGCTGCCGTAAAGGAAATTAAGGAAGAAATGGAAATCAAAAAGCCATATCACGTTTGTTGGTGTTCCTGACGGTATTGATCCGCCCGATCAGCGTCTCTTTGATTTTGCCTTCCGGGAACCTGGCCAGCTCCCGTTCGATCAGCCTTTCACCGAGTTCCCGTGTTTCCGGCGAAGCGTAATCCACAAGATATTCCTCCAGTGTCGTCAAACCGTTCGGCGTACACATGTTCTGAATGAAGCCGGGAATCGCATACTCCATGAACACTTCTCCGGTACGTCCAAGCCGGTAACACGCGGTGCAAAAACTCGGAATATAATCATCCCGAAGGAGCTGACGGATAACCTCGTCAAGCGGCCGGATGTCTCCCAGTTGGAACTGTTCCTTTTCCAAAACCTGAACCTGAGCGTCGCCGGAAAGCACGTAACCGCCGATTTCGATCCGGCTTCCCGCGTCCATCTGCGACACGCCGAATCCCAAGGCTTCGTTGCGGACATGGGCAGGCTCTCTCGCGGTACAGATGAGTCCGGTGTAAGGAACGGAAAGCCGCAAAATCGCAATCAGCCGGAGAAAATCCGCGTCCGGCACGTGATATTTCAACACATTGGCAAGATCAATCCCGCTGGCCGGCTGAATCCGCGGAAAACTGATCGTGTGCGGTCCGACATGATAATGTTTCATCAGATGATGACTGTGCGTAATGAGACTGAGTAACTCGAACCGCCAGTCAAACAATCCGAACAGCACCCCAAGTCCGACATCGTCACACCCCCCTTCCATCGCACGGGCCAGACCGTCGAGCCGCCAGAGATAATTCCCCTTCCGCGTGGTATAGGGGTGCATGTCGGCATAAGTCCGGTGGTGGTACGTCTCCTGAAAAATCTGATAAGTCCCGATTCCCGCCGCTTTGACGGTACGGTAACCTTCGACATCCAAAGGCGAGGCATTGATGTTGGCTCGCCGGATGCATGCGTTCCCCTGTTGAATGGAGTAGACATGTTTTGTCGTTTCCGCGATGAACTCCGGTGTATAATTCGGATGCTCGCCGTAAACCAGAATCAGCCGCTTATGACCGTTGGACAGCAGTATATTGACCTCTTTCGCGATTTCCTCCATCGAAAGCGTGTGACGGATTTGTGTCTTGTTGGTTGCACGGAACGAACAGTAGCGGCAATTGTTGACACAGGAATTTCCGATGTAAAGCGGCGCAAAAAGGACGATCCGGTTGCCGTAAACATCTTTTTTGAGCTGCCTTGCACAGTGAAAAATCTCCTCAATCTGCTGCGGCTCTCCGGCGGCGATGAGTGTGGCCGTTTCATTGAGTTCGAGCGGCTCTTTGTTCATGGCCTTCACCAGCACCTCGCGGAAATGCCCCGGATCGAACGGCTGTTCCAGATACTTCCGAATCAGTACCTCGTCAATAAAATCGTAGCCGGAGCTGCTCAGTTTGTTCATGTCCGCTAAACTTGCCATAAAATATACCTTTTTGCCGGAAGTGATTCTCGATCATTATCATGGATTCTGATGTTTTACTCATCCCCTCCGGTGATTTTGTTTCAATGCAATTCCTCCTGAGGACTTCGTGTTACGAAGTTTATGAATACCGGGCGGAATGCAGATAACAGAATACAATTGGAGAATAACAAAACAGATGCCGCCATGATAACGGAGACAATTCAGACAATTATACTCCATTAATCCCGATACAAAATGGCCTCAGATGCGATTTCGCCCAAAATTTCACTCTCATTTTCAGCAACGCCAAAGACGATTACTCTTTTTCTGAAACATTTTCGTGGACCACACAGTCCGGCAGAGCTTGCCTCAGCATTTCCACCCCTTGCGGCGTCACGCGGGTGTCCGTCACGTCAAGTTCCTTCAGTGTCCTGATTCCGGCAAGATGTCCCAATGTTTTGTCACTGATTTTTGTATTTCCCAGATGAATCCATGCCAGTTTTGTCAATTTCTGTAGTTCCTCCGTTTTCTCATCGGAAATCTCCGCTTTGTCAAGATTCAACCAGGTCAAATTTTCCAGTTTCGCAAGATGTTCCAGCGTTTTGTCGCTGATTTTTGTCGTTCCCAGATGAATCCACGTCAGTTTTGTCAATTTCTGCAATTCCTCCGTTTTCTCGTCGGAAATCTCCGTTTTGTCAAGATTCAGCCAGGTCAAATTTTCCAGTTTCGCAAGATGTTCAAGACACTCATCACTAATTCGGGTCAAATACAGATTCAGTTTAGTGATTTGAGTTAAATGGGAGATTTTGGCAATCGTCTCATTTCCGATTTCGGTGTTACTCAGGTCAAGATCGGTCAGTTTGGTCATCTTTTCAAAACAGGCGGCACAAGTATCAGTGAGGGAATTTTCGCTCAGCCGGAGTCTTTTCAGTGACGTTAATCCTTCCAGTGCGATAACCCCTTCATTGGAAATCGCCGTTTGAGTGAGCGTAAGTTCCTCTAAATTCGGAAGTTGGGCAATGTAAGCAAGCGTTTCGTCCGAAAGATCCGTCCGGTCCAGTGCCAATGACCGGAGTGTCGGAAGTCCACCGATTTTCGCAAACAGATCGTCTCCGATTTTTCCCGTCGCTTTGATTTTTTTCACTGTTTTCTTGTCCGCGTGAAAAGTGACTTCCACCGCCGGATTTTTTTTCAGTTCCTCAATGTAAGAGGAATACGTGGAATATTCGGCGGGTCGGCCCGGCATCACGTGTCCTACCGCCGCCGGGTCTTTTTTCGGTTCCTGAGAAGGACAACCGGCAAAAAGCAACATTCCTGTGAACAAACACACAAACAGCAAAGAATGGACAAGGCGTCTCATAAAAATCGTTTTCTTTTTTGAAAAAATGCGGAGAAAATTTTGAAACTCTTTCATTTGGCAGAAAGACCCATTATAATAGATGCTTATTGAAACGCAACATGAATCGTGTTGAAAAAATTTAACCCTATTAAACAAAGGATTCTCCAAATGATGAACAGACGAAGTATGTTGAAATCGGCGGCGTTGGCCGGTGCCGCTCTTGCAGCGGGAACGCAAAGCGTAACTTTTGCCGAGGATATTCCGGCGGAGCCGATTTACAGCGGCGGAACCCCTTGGGCAGACCTTCTCGGTTGGAAAGTCGGTTGCCAGGCTTACTCCTTCAACCGCTACACTTTTGAGGAAGCGTTGCAGAAAAACGCCTCCATCGGACTGCGTTACATTCAGATGTTTCCCGGACAAAAACTCAGCAAGGAACATGCCGATGTCGCAATCGGCCCCGGCATGACCAAAGAGCAGCGTTACTGGCTGAAATCGCTCCTTGCGGAATACCACACGGTTCCGCTGAGTATCGGCGTGATTGGTGCGGACCGCGGAACGTTTGAATTTGCGGCCGATCTGGGACTGCCCAACATTGCTTCGGAACCGGCATTTGACAGACTCAAAGATGTTGATAAACTCGCGCAGGAATACGGAGTCAATGTCGCCCTGCACAACCATCCGAAGCCTTCCATTTACTGGGACTACCACATTGTTCTGGAACACATCAAGGATTTGAGCGACCGGGTGGGAGCTTGTGCCGACACGGGACATTACATCCGCAGCGGAATCAATCCATTGGAAGCCGTCAAGGCACTCAAAGGCAAAATCAAGGAGTTCCACTTCAAGGATTTGCACGAAAATTCCCGCGGCGGTCACGATGTCATCTGGGGAACCGGTGTCTGTGATGTGCCGGCCATTCTCGCGGAATTGAAGGAGCAAAACTTTAAGGGTCCCTTCTTTGCCGAATACGAATACAATTGGGAATCGTCGGTGCCGGAGATTGCGGCCGGTATGAAGTTCTTCAACGAAACGGCCAAAGAACTCGCAAAATGAGGAAACGTGCCGCTTCACCGCTGCTGTCTCCCTGCCTCTTTTGGCGAATGGTTTCCTGTTGGTGAAGTGAGCGGGTCTTCCACGATGCCGCGTGCTGCATGTCATGGGCTACGTTGCCGGTACAATCATGGGGGCGTCGGTGAGATTTTCCAGAACAATTTTCACTTGTTCGAAAAACTTCTCCCATTGGGACGCCTCCAAAAGTGTCACCGACTGATTCCGTATCAGATCAAGCGGAATTTTGATGTCAATTTTGTCCGCCGCCTTGAAACAGGCGTGTTCCACGGTGCCGTGGGAAATCAGATGATACGCATGAACCGGCCGTATCGGTGACCGTGAAAGATGCTGATTCCGTTCACGAAAAATGTCCGGATTCCATGGTCTGTCCCAATGAATCACCACATGCACATTTCCAACAGGAAGTTTCTCAGGAAGTCCGTCACTGGTCAACAGAATCCGGCAGTTCGGTTCCTGTTCAAATTTTCGGATTGACATTTTCAACTGCGTCACCGACATGCGGCGGTCGGCGGCGGCATAGTCCTGACGTGCCTGCTCCAGTTCACGGGCAATGATGTCCAGCAAAGCGGGATGATGAGCAAAAACGAGAACCCGCGTTTCCGACGCGTCTGTGTGTTTGCCTAAAATCTTCTGTAAAACACGGACTTTGTGTCCGGGGGAAGTGTTGGATTCCGTCACCGGAGAATCATTGGCCGCATAAAACATCTTGAGCAGCAGCGTCTGAATGAGGTGCAACGTTCCGATGGGAGGTGTTCGGGACGCTTCCTTCCACGGCTGAAATGCCCGGAACAATTGCGACTGCAGCGAGGCATGAAGCGCTCCCTGTTCGGCGGTGAGCGGTAAAAAACGGAAATGCTCAATGATTTCCGGAAGATTTTGCCGGTAAGTCCGTGTTTCATCACGGCGGTAGTAATCAGTGAGTGTTGTCTGAAGCCGGTTCATGTTCACGTACTTTGCCGCTTTGATATCCGGCGACGGAGACTGATGCCGGTTCAAAAACGACTCCAGAAGTCCGGTTCGCCGTGAATCAATCCGGTCAACGAACGAAAGGAACGGCCCCGGTATTCTGACCGGATCACTTCCGGAGAGAATCAGCAGATATTCCGAGTCGAGCCGCCGCAGCAGCCGTACTGTTTCAACATCATGACGCTTGATGGTTTGAGCCTCGTCATAAATCAGCATGTTCGGCGGGCCGGAACCGAGAATGGCATTGAAGTCTTCTCTGAAATCGTCATAACGGGCAATCTTGAAAAAAGCGTCACCGGCGTAAAGACGGGAGCGGTTCGGCGTTGAACCGAAAACAACCTCCGTTTTGCGGTCTGTCGTTTGCAGCAGTTCGTGCCGCCATGTTTGCAGCAGTTCCGTCTCCGTCAAAATCAGCACGTGCCGAAGATTCGCGTTTTGTGCCAGAATTTCCGCTGCCGCAATGGCGGTACGGCGTTTTCCGAGTCCGGACATACTGAAAAGAAGGTAGCGTCCCGCGATGGCCGCATTCAATGCCGCTTCCCGTTGAAAGGAAGTCAGCGTTGTTTTCAGAAGTTTCTCGAACGCTTTGGCACCGGTTCCTTTGGAGAACGACGCCAGAATATCACGCATCCGCCACTGTTTTTGCGTGAGAAACGCAATCATTTCAAAGACCTCTTCCTCAATAAGAATTTCATGATGAAATGTCGGAGCGTATTGAATCAACCGCTGAAGCTCTGCAAGATGGGAGAGAATCAGTTCCCCCTGTTTGTCGAAACAGCGTCTGGCCAGGGACAGTACCGCTCGCGGAGCGTTTGCCGCCGGTTGGAAGAGGATTTTGTGTCTGGCTCCGCGGTGAAGGAAAATTTCGGAATACGGACGCCGTAACAAAATTTCCGGGAAGGAGTCCCCGTGAAGCTCACGCAGCCGGGAAAGGGCAAACTCAATATGTGGACATGTCCCGTAAATTCCGTAACGAAACGAGGCACAGTCGCACTGATTTTCGCCGAATTCCGTACCGCGCAAACGAATGTCGTGCGGTGTGCCGGTACGATGACGGACTTCAAAACGAAACAATGCCGGATCACTTCCGTGAGAGACCAGTTCGTAATCTTCCGGCGACAACACGGGAAACATTCCGCGGACAAGTGCCGTCCATGTTTCGTAATCGACCGAATCAGGACATCGGCGAAGTCTCGGCACCCAATCGTCGAGTTCTGTTTCTTCCATATCATTCATGATAAGATGAACCAGACATCAGAAAAGTTCGAAGGATATAAAACAGGTACTTTTGTCTGGCGGGAATTTTGTCGGTTTGCATTTTGCTGAAAGAATGTCTCACCGGCCTGGCTCGTCATTTTCTTTGAGCGGGAACGGTCATCTGGTGGCGTGACGCAATTGTCTGCTGCGCGGACACTGTCGGTACTCGCGAATAAGTCTTCTGACATCCTTAAATCAACCAAAAATCACACAAAGGCGAACGATTAATTTTCCCAGATAAAATCCTATCGGCAATGGGGACTGCCCCGGCATCCTTTTTCCCGTGAAAGAAAACATGCCGCTCTCCGCCCCCAAGAGGTAATGACGAATCACGGTTCATCGGAATTACTGAATCATACCGAAACATTTATGAGAAGTCCCAAGTTCCAATTTATACCGTCCTATTTCCATGTTTGTGTATCGTTACCGAAGTCCCGTAACTGTTTTATGATCAGGCGTACTTTACCGAACTCTTTGATTTTTGAAAATTCCAAGAGAATATTATCTATTTGGGTCGATTATAGCTAAATAGAAAGAGTTACGGTTGGAATTTGACGGTGTGGTCTCAACTTTATTCAGAATTCAGAGGAAAAATAAATGGCACGCATTCCTTCAAAAGGTCTTCATTTTGAATCTTTGGAAGAGCGTCAGTTGCTGGCGGTGAGTGCTGTGGAATTTGAAATCCTCCGCGCCGGTCATCCGGTTCTTGAGCTTTCCGCCGGAAGAGAGGACTACAATGTCATTGAGCTGAACGCTGACGAACTCACCGCGGCGAATCTGCAAAACGCTTTGACCGATGCCGCCGGGACGGAACAAAACGACTTGATTGTGATCCGCACCACGAAAAATCAGAATACGATCATGCTCTCCGGTGAAGAACTGGAGATTGATTCCGCAAAGGGAACTCTCACGATTGTCTCACTCGGCGGGGAAAAACTGACAATCAACGCGGATCAAAAGTCCCGGGTTTTTAACATTGAAGACAGTACGGTCTTTCTGTCCGGAATGGTGATCACCGGCGGATATTGCGGCGCGTTTTTCAACGGTTCCTCCGGAGGCGGTATCTGGAATCATGGAACGCTGACGCTGGACAATGTTGCGGTTGTCAAAAATCATACGGATGGTTTTTCCGGCGGCGGTGCGGGAATTTACAATGCCGGTACACTGGTCATGAATGGTTGTGATGTGTCCGGCAACCGGAGCGGTGAGGCGTCCGGAGGCGGAATCCGCAATGAAGGGATTGCCGTCATCACAAACTGCACCATTGCCGAGAATTCCTCTCTCAATTCCGGCGGCGGAATTGACAATTCGGGAAAACTCACAATATGTGACAGTCACGTCATTGAAAACCGAGGCGGCGAGGGAGGCGGAATTTATTCCGTCGGCGCAGTGGAAATTGTCCGTTGTCTGATTCGCGGCAACACGGCTTATACCGGCGGAGGCGTCCGCGGTTTTTACGGTTCGCTCACCATACGGGACAGTGTGATTTCATTGAATACGGCAACGACCGGCGGAGGGATTGCATGCGAGGGAGACCTGCTTATCACCGGCACAACCATTGCCGGAAATCACGCGGAATACGGCGGAGGCATTTGTGCCGATGAAAGCTATGATCCGTCCCAAAATCCGCTGGGACATATTTTCATCGACAACACCGTCCTCTCCGGCAATGACGCGGAATATGGCGGCGGTTACTACGGTTGTGAAGAGGAAAATGGTATTTTGCCCTCCAAGATCACCCTCGGCAATATCCTTATCGCGGGCAACGGCGGTTCGGAAGAAGCAAGATTTTCTCCCGGTTGTGATGTGGTACGGATGGACCGGCAACCGGTTCCCGTGACTCAGACTCTGCCGGATCAACTCCCCGATGACCGCCTGTTGAATATTCTTGCGTATGACCGGCGTCTGTTGCAAAAAAATCATCATGACAGTACGTTGAAATGGGACAACTGGCTGCCGCAGCCATTCACGGCGGAACATCAGGCGATGCTTCGTAATACGGTATCCGGAAACACTGACAACTACAGCACTTCGTTGTTTTCAAACAGAGAGAGAAACAATCCGGTCTGGTGGAATCTTTGGTCCGGTTTTGCCTAAACTTGACCCATAAATTCGAACATCTCCCTATAGTCGTAGAGGGTGTAGAATTTCTGTAGACCACGCCAAACTGTTTTTACACCCGGCGGACCGTCGCTTGGGGACCGTCTGGGGCCGCCGAGATTGCCTATATGCTCCACCGCTTCCGCTATCGTATATGGTTTTTCAGGCACTTCCTTCGTTCTGTTCGCTACACAATACAAAACTTTCCATTCCTCTTCATCAAACAGTATGATGGTACACGGCAGCCCGGGATTTATCCGCGCAATATAGGTCAGATTCATAATAAACACCGCGATAACCGAATACATCACTATCAGCGTCTTGGTTTTCTCCATATCCCGTTCCTGCAGTTTTTCTATACCGCAGCCGCTTTTCAGCACATGGTGAAACCGTTCTATCTTCC
>JAISQK010000109.1 GCA_031274255.1 Planctomycetaceae bacterium
ACGGGCGATTTTAATGCGCTTCAAAATTCTCCAACAATCGCTTACATGCAAGGGGCACCGCTCGAATGTGACGGTAAAACGTTTCAACCGCTTCTGGCGTTTATTGAAACATTCAAGGCGGTTCATCCCGATTCGAAGAAATTCGGTACACATCACAGTTACGGCGAAATCAAGTGGGATCAAAAGATTGATTACATTTTTGTAAGCGACCGGTTGAAACCGGTTGCGGCCAACGTGATTTTGACCCGAAAAAACGGTCTCTATCCAAGTGATCACCTTCCGGTTGATGCCGTGTTGGAATGGAAATAAACCACGGGTTTCGTTTCCTTGAAAACACAAGGACAAATACAACAGTGACAAGTCCGGCGGAACACACCTATCAAACCGGTCCGGTTGCTGTTCCGCTTCTTTGATTTTTTCCTTCAGAAAACTTATTTCATGTTTTCCGCGTAACTCTCGATGATGTCCAGAAGTTCACCGCGAATCTGCTGCGATTCCTTCGGTTCATTGGCACCGGCGTTATAATAGTCGTAAAGACAAAGGATCTGGCGTCCCCGCAGCAGAACACCGTACCGCTTCACGCTTTCTCCGAACGCTTCCACCGCTTTTTGCCGGCGGTCGGACGGATTGAGTGCCTCCGACGCAATTCCCGCCAGCATCAACTGCGAGTTGACCGACCGGATCAGCGACAAAAGGTCCATTGCCTCCATCGCAAGTTCCGGTGTCCAGATGATTTGTTGCGCGGCCTCTTCGATGTTTTCAAACTTATAGATGTTCTTCCGTTCGAACAACTGCACCACCCAGGCGATGGCGTCTTTCGCTTCTTTCAAGCGGAGTTCCACCGGCACATGTTCCACACCGGTTTCCTTGAAAAGATGTTCCACGATCATTCGGACACTCTCCTCATCATAAGGCCGGTAATACGCCCTCGCACGGACGGCACCGGCCACCGCTTTGTTGCTTCGCGCCTCATCACCGTCATTGGCGTACACCGCGACCGGCACATCGTGCGTCCTGTTATCAAGATACATTTCCTGAAGCAGATAATTCATGCCTGTGGTCGGAGTCCGGGAATCCATCATCATCAGTTCCGTGTCCGCCGAGTTGATCGCCATCCGCATGGCGTCACGTCCGGTGACGGCGGTTTCCGGTTTGTAGCCGAGCGGAAGAAGAAGTGCGGCGATCGCTTGAGAGTCCGCTATTTTCGGGGCCGCAACGACCGCTTTTTTAATTCCTCCGGACTTCGTGAAGTAAAGAAGCGACTCGCTCACCACACTGGAACCCTGATACGGTTTCTGCGGATTCAGTTTCATGACCGCTTTGAGAGCCGCAAACCGCACACGGCGGTCGGTGTATCCCGCCGCTTTGACCACAGCGGAATTTTGTTTGTAAAGCAGTGTTTCCGCCGTACCGGTCTTCCCCAAAAGTTCCACGGCCACACGCGCCGCGATCGGATGGTCATGTGTCATGGCGAACTTCAACACCGTTTCGATTTCCTCCAGTGTGTAGACCTTCAGAATCGCTTCGGTCATTGGTTTGTTCTCCTCCATCGAAACATCAATCCCTGCTTCGCGGCCTTGAAAATCAAAATACGCCGCCAGCCAAAGCGTTCGGAAAGCGGGATTGTTTTGTCCAAGAAATGCCGCAACTCTTGCGTATTTCTCCGCAAAATACCGTGAAGCGTCCGATTCGGAAAGGTGCGTGAAACGAGGCACTTTGTCCCCTTCCTTGACAATCCAGATCAGTACGTGTCCGTCCGCGTCGGTTCGGAACGGCACACGGCCGCGGAAATAATTCATGGCATCGGTGTAAAGCTGAGTTGCCGCGACTTGCTGCGTCGGAACCTTGCCGGTCAATTGAACGATGTTTTCGGCAATCAGAGCACGCTGCGATTCGGTGAGATTCGGATCATACACAAGAGGAAAAAGGAGTCTGGCATCCGTCTTCTTTCCGAGTCTTGTCAGAATCGCAGAGGCTTTCACCGAAGCGTCATTACGAAACAGCAAAAGCTCAAGGAGAGCGGCACGGGCGTCTTCCCCCATGCGGTACAGAAGTTCGGAAACCGCCGCCGTTTCCTGGGCCTCCTCCGACCCAACCAATCGTTCCAGTAAAACGGAAACAGCGGTTTCGCGTCCCTGAAGCAATGCATGAACGGCTCCGGCTTTTTCCGTGTCGGACGCGGACACAAGATAGATGTTCAGAGCGTTTTCAATCCGTGACTTCGATTCCTGATAGTTCTTGGTACCGTCGAGAATCCGTTTGACGACAGCAAGACCATCAGGAGCATAAACCGGGTCCCCCGCCAATCGGGTGAGCGACGCGGCTTTGACTTTTTCGGAAATCTCAATGTAATCTTCCGGCTCAAGATCTTTTTCCAGGAATTTTTTCAGCAGCCGCTTGACAAGGTTTGTCTTCCGAAGCTGAACCAGTGTTCCGACGGATTCCATCAAACGAATGGGCGAACGTTCCGCTTCCTCCATCAAATACTGCTCTACGGCGGTAAGTTCTTCCGGGGGAGTGTTCAGAGCTTCCTCTTCTTCCGCCGTCAATTTCGGAGAAGCCTCTTTTGACGAATCGTCCGCAGACTTTTGAGATGCCGCCGTTGCCGGTCTGAGAGGCGGAAGCGGTTTGATTTCCGATGATTCCATTCCTTCGGCTTGAGCGGAATCATCGGAACCACCAAAAGGGTCGCGTTTAGGGGTCCCCTCCTCACCACCGGAATCCGCCGGCGCTTCCGTGCTCGTGTTGGAACGGAACGGGTCAAATTCATCCCCTTGAACACTGTCCCGCATGTTTCCTGCAATGCGGCCTCCTGTGTTCGTCGGATTGGAACTCAGGAACGAATCCGCTTCCGTTCCATACGCCCACGGCGGCGGCACCTGACGCTGATACGCTTCTTCCGTCGAAGCCGCTTCATGTCCGACCGTGCCTTCTTTATTCTCTTCTTTCATCGGAACGGTTTCCTCTTCAATGACAGATTCCTCCTCTGTCACAGAAGAAGTCTCTTCCGCCGGTACCAATGTTTCTTCTGTCTCTTCTGATGCCGTCTCTTCCGAGGCGGTTTCCTCAATGACGGACTCTTCTTGCGGCGGTGCCGCTTCTTCAATAACCGGCTCTTCTTCCGGCACCGGCTCTGATGTCACGTCTTCCGGTATTGATTCCTCCGCGGTCTCTTCTTTCGGAAGCGGTTCGGAAGTCCCCTCCTCAACAATTTCCTTTTCCTTCTCCTTTTCCTTCTCCGCATCGGAATTTTTCGATTCTTCCGCCGTTACGGTTTCCTCAAAGAGAATCTCTTCCGCCGGGGATTTCTCTTCCTGCATGACAGGCTCTGATTCTTCCGTAACCGGTTTTTCTTCCGGCTGCGCCGCTTCTCCCTTTGGAGAAACCTCTTCCACAGGTACAGGTACGGCTTCTTCAGCGAGAGCTGTATCTCCCGCTGTGACCTCTTCCGCAGCAGGCTTCGGCGAAGGAGCCTGGTCAGAAGATTCCGTTTTCTTTTCAGGAATACTCCAGTCGATTTTCCGCCGCGGTTTCGACTCTTTCGGTGTCTCCTCCGAGATCCGTATCTCCGGCGGACTCAATGCCGGGGAGATTGTTGAAGAACCCGGTAATAAACCTGTTTCCGAGGCCGCCGGAGCGGACATCTCACGCACAACAGGTTCGTCTGCCGTCTCCGGGACCGCCGTTTCCGGCTCTCCCGAAGGCATCAATGCCGGTTTGTCCTGTGTTTTTCCGCATCCGGCAGTGAATGCCAGTAAGAGCAGGGCAACCCCGTAAAATGTTTTTGAGTATTTCATAACATGGTCTCAACTAAGAAAAGGCAAATCTCAAAAGGACAACTTCTTTTTCCACACTTCTATCTGCTGACGCACTTCTTCCGGTGCGGTCGAGCCGTAACTCCGCATCGCGTGGACCGCGTTTTTCACACCGAGAATCCCGTAAACGGATTCGTCCAGTGCCGGATCCACACTGCGGAAAGTTTCCAGCGGAAGCTGCATCAGCGGCCGCCGCCGCTCCATCGCGATACGCACAATCCGGCCGACGATTCCATGAGCCGTCCGCTGCGGAATTCCCCGTTTGATCAGGTACTCCATCAATGCCGTGGCGTCGAGGTATCCTTCCTCAAGACGGGACGCAATGTTTTCCCGCAACAGCTTGGTTCGGGCCATCAGCGGAGCCGCCAGTGCCAGACACATTTCCACGGTGTCGAAGGAATCAAATATCGGTTCCTTGTCTTCCTGCAAATCACGGTTGTAGGCAAGCGGCAGACCTTTCGTCAGTGTGATCAATGTCTGCAAGTTACCGCTCACACGTGCCGTTTTTCCGCGGATCAACTCCAACACATCCGGATTGACTTTTTGCGGCATGATCGACGAACCGGTACAAAACGCCTGCGGCAACTGAATGTACCGGAACTCCGCCGTGGACCACCATATCCACTCTTCCGCCCAGGTACTCAAATGCAGCGAGATTTGCGTCATACAAAAAGCGAACTCCAACGCAAAATCCCGGTCACTGGAAACATCCAGACTGTTGGCGGCAACCTTCTCGAAACCGAGAAGTTCCGCTGTTTTAAAACGGTCTATGGGAAGACTTGTTCCGGCCAGCGCCGCCGCACCGAGACCGCAAACGTTCACCCGTTTCCGGCAATCCGCCAACCGGTCAATGTCACGTTCGAACTTTTCGCAGTAACACAACCAGTAATGCGGAGCAAGGACCGGCTGCGCCCGCTGAGTGTGGGTGTAACCCGGCAGAATCACGTCGAAATCCTCATCACACCGGCTCACAAACGCTCTTTGCACCTCCAAAAGCTGTTCGGTCAACCGGTCTGCCGCGCCGCGGCACCAGAGTCTGAAGTCGGTGGAAACCTGGTCATTGCGGCTCCGTCCGGTGTGAAGTTTTCTGCCGACATCGCCGATTTTTGCAATCAGCGCACTCTCAATGTGCATGTGAATGTCTTCCAGTTCCATGCGGTACACGAACTCCCCCTTGTCGATTTCCGCCTGAATCGTCTGGAGTCCCTGTTCAATTTGCCGAAACTCCTCCGGGGTCAGAAGTTCCGTTTCCAGCAGCATCCGCGCATGAGCCATCGACCCGGTAATGTCCTGACGGGAAAGCCGCTTGTCGAAACGGATGCTTTCCGTGAACTTTTCCACCCGGCGATCTGTCGCTTCGGTAAAAACTCCGCTCCAGGCTTTTCCGCCTTCCGCCCCGTTCATTGATGATTCTTTCTGTTATTGAAAAACATTCCTTACACGTCATTTACTGTCCACAACATATCCCAGGGAAAGCCAGCCGTCTTTGGCCGACACATACGACGGACGCAGTGCCGGTAACGGCAGATCGTTTCCCCGGAGCGTTCCCAGAACAATAGGCTTTTCCGTCAGTTTCCGAATCCGTTTCAGAACAATCGTCCGGATGGTCTGTTCGCGGACCGACATTCTGTTCACCTTGGGATTGAATCCGAGCGGTAACGCCTGAACTTCCACCGGCTCCAGACGGAACCTGTTGTTTTGTCCGGTGATTTTATACACCAGCGTGATTTCCATGCCGGGATAATCCCTCTTGTTTTCGCGGAGAAAAAGTGTGTTCACTTTGATTTTGATCATGTCCTCCTCAAAGGAGACATCCACAGGAACAGCGGCAAACCCCAGAGTCAAAAAGGATTCCTGAGGAGTTTTCGCGGCGGACTTTTGCGACGCTTCAAACATGGCCGGGAAAAGCTGCCGCAGTTCCTCCCAAAGTTCCTTTTCGTCAAGTGTCTGATTCGCCAAAGGAGACATGGTGTTGTGAATGGCCGACTGATGAATCTGCACGTACAAATCCGACCTTCGGGAAAACACCGGACTTTGAACCGTTGTGGTCAGAAAACCGTCTGTGGAAGTCAGCATATTGAAAAACAGCTCTCTGTCGGTCGTCTTGGCCCGCGTCACGGAGAAGTTCGCCCGGATGGGAGCTTCTTCCGGCAGTGTGTTCCACTGCCGGATTTTTCCGTTGACTTTCGCGATCTCGGTCTCAACCTTGTCATCCACATTACGATTGATTTTCAATTTGGCCAACCGCAGCGATTCCGCTTCCGACGCCGCTTTCCGGCTGTACACCTGATTCGTGCCGATTTGCCGGAGGAGCGGTCCCTGGCGGGTGAAACTGATATTTTGGACATTGGATTCGATGGTTCCCTCGGTCGAGGCACTCTCTGCAATAATACCGTTTTCCGGACTGACGAGCAAATTCTTAACGGTTGCCGCCGTAATGACATTATCCGAAAGAATCCGTGCCGGTCCGTTGACGCCGAGCGTGTGGGTTACCATCGCGGAGTCCACCGCAAGCTGAATTTTCGCCGTGTGATTGTTCGGGATCAATGCCATGGATGTTTTGCCGAAAAAGGTTCCGTTTCCCCGAATCTGCGTTCCGAGGATATTTTCCTGCACATCAATATTTTCATTGATCGTCCGCTCAAACAAAGGAGAAAGAACATTGATGTTCACACGGAACTTGACATTCGGTCCGGTCAGATTCGCTTTGAGCAAATCCAGAACTTCCGTTCCTTCGCGGCTTTCTTCCATAAATTTGACCGCTTCCGCCAACAAAATGGAGGTGGCGGCGTCTTGTTTTTGCTGATACTTTTCCACCAGTCCCGGCAATTTTTGGAAAAAGTTTATCCTCTGAGACACATATTCTTTGTCCTCAAAAGACTGTTTCACGGTAAGGTAATGATCCAGTCCCTGCATCGCGTCTGAAAAAACCTTCTCCTGATGCCACTGCCGGCTTTTATGAAACTTCTCTTGAGCGGTTGCCAATATTTTCGGGTCCGGCTTTCCGCTTTCGAGCGTTTCCCGCAGCCCCCGCAGTTCTCTGACCGAAATGGATCCCGCGACACTGTTCTCTCTCGAATCATAATAACGAATCCTGCCGATCAGGGTCTCCACCGCGGCAATCGTCTGCTGACCCGCGGCGGTCACACGGGAGGACGGGACCGGCCGGACATTTTTGCTTAATGTATTGCATTTCAATTGAATTTCCGACAAAAATTCCCCTTCCGCCGAGAAAACGGGACTTCCCCAACAGAGAAGAACCGCCAACCCGCAGAAACACTCCAGCCGGGAAGGATAAAATCGTTTCGTAATCAAATGGAAAATGCTCTTCATGGATCAAACTCGTTTTCTCGGATGACGGTATCGCGACACTTTTCAATATTGTTCATGAGGTGTTGCAAAATGTCACCACATCTATTGTATCGACAGATGAGTTAAAATGAAAAGGAAAAATAGCTTAGTTAATCTTTTTGTCGATTATTTTTACTATTTTCTGAATAACGGTTCTTAGGAACATTCCTGATATTTAAACCATTTTATCCAAAAAATGCAATTTCTCCAAGATGTGCGGTTGCATTTTTTTGCCGTCTGATTAATTTAGACATTATGTGCCGTTTATGACGGCATGATTTTCCTCAAAAAATCACCCACCTTTTCGTCGGATTTTGATTTTCAACCGCTTTCTTTTCATCACAGAAGGGTTACGATGTCCCGCTGCTCAATCGTTACGTTATTGCTGACAATTCCTTTCCTCGGTTTCGCGGCTCTCATGGCGGACGAAACGTCTCAAACGGCGGAAACTGAAGACACAAAAGAACTTCCATGGATGACGGATTACACGCTGGCGACGGAGAAAGCCGTCTCGGAGGGGAAAATCCTTCTGATCTTTTTCAAAAGTCAAGAAAAAAAGGAATTGTGTTCAAAATTTGAGTCGGAGTCACTGGAACACCCGGAGGTGAAAGATCTCCTCAAAGATTATGTTCTTCTCCGGCTTCCTGTCGAGGAAAGCGATTCTGAAAATAAAATTCAGCAAGTCGGTTTTGTGCAGAAAACAGAGAAGATAGACAAAAAAGATAAACGTTCTGATAAGATTCGCAAGCCGGATATTCCGTCCTTTAAGGAAACGCCGCTCCTCAAAACGCCGGACTTTTCGGAGATGTTGAACCTTCCCGGCGTGGCAATGATCGACTATAAGTACAAGGACACAGAGCATTTCGGAAAAGTCGTGAGTGTTTTTCCCTTCCGGAAGGATCAGGTGTACGATGTTTTTGAAACAAAAACCTTACTGACATTGCCGCCGGGAACCGTGACACAACGAAGTTTGATTTATGCTGTGAGAATTCATCCTGACAATCCCAAAAGCACGACAGGCGAATTGAACGGTTATCTTCGGGAACAGGCGGAATCGGCCAGTCTTTATCAGGCGAAAATCCGGCTTCAGGGACACCACAATTGGGAGCGGCGGTTTCACATGATTAACACACACCTGTCGTCGGAACTCTGGGCGGCGGAAGTCTGTGCGGAAAGTTGGCCTCACCAGAGGCTTTTGGAGTCCGCGATTGAATGTGTCCGGTGCTGGCGTTTTTCGGAAGGTCATTGGTCGGCGGTGGTTGCGGAACATCCGTACTACGCTTACGACATGAAACGCGGTTCCAACGGAGTTTGGTACGCCACCGGTCTTTTCGGCAAGTGGAAGTCGGAAGAAATCAAAAACCGTTCCCAAACCGCCGATTCTCATTAGATCGCGTCGGAAACTTAAAATGGGAAAGCAAACCTTTTCAGAAAAAATTTCTTGAAAAAGTAACAATCCCGCTTGACTTTGGGAATTGTCGTGGATAGAATACAGTCATCAGGTTGATTTGTGTCAATCTGTTAAATTTTCGTGAAATGTTTTCGAAAAGAATCAAACCATTTTTCCAAACAGGAGAAAAACCATGCAAAAATTCACTCTGTGTCCGAAATGTCAAAATGGGGGGGGGGGGTAGTCTGTACGGCCTCCCGTATTACAGAGGCCAGTGCTGCCGGTACGAAAAGTGCTGCAAACGATGCCCAAAACTCTTTTGTCCGTTCAGAATCCACTGTCCCATCCGGTTTGACTGTCCGATCAGGGTTTACCCTCGTCGAACTTCTTGTGGTGATTGCAATCATCGGGATTTTGATTGCTCTTCTTTTACCAGCCGTTCAGGCGGCACGGGAAGCTGCACGGAGAATGCAGTGTACCAACAATCTCAAGCAACTTGCGCTCGGTTGTCAGAATTACCACGATACCGCCGTGGATTCGCTGCCGACGTCTTGTACTTTCATGCAGGTAGGTACTAACAATAGCGGTTGGTCGTATCTGTTTCAGATTCTGCCGTACATTGAGCAAACCGCCGTTTATGATGACGGTTACAATCTAAGCAGAACCGTTACCGGTGACACTCCCGCGGCGGGCCCCACAGCAAGAGCCAAAATTGCCTGCTTCACCTGTCCCTCGGATGACAACAGAAAATTTCCCGACAGTTCTCATCAACCAACCAGTTATCCGTCCTGTGCCGCCGATTATTCGTTCCGATGGATCTATTCCGCGAAAGATCAAAGCCGCGGAGCATTGGGGTACCGGTGCTATCTCGGAATGTCGGCAAGCACGGACGGAACATCCAATACCATTTTGTTAGGCGAACATCTGATTTCCGGTGTGGTCGGTTCCAGGCTTGTCAAGGAAGGGATGGCGGTCAGTACCGATGCGGTTCCGGCAAGCGGTACTGATGCCCACGGCAATTTCATGAACGCCCGCGCGGATTTGTGTATGGCAACCCGTACCGGTAATGAGTATAACACGTCATCTGTTTATACAGGCAGTGGTTATTCTACCGGCGATCGCGCCAAAATGGGAGGTTGTTGGACGAGCGGCTGGACGGTTTATCATTTCAATACGATCAATCCGCCGAACGCACCGTCCTGTATCAATGCAAGTGATGTTGCGAATCCGGCAATCATTTCCCCGTCGAGCAATCATACCGGCGGAGTCAACTGTGCTCATGTGGACGGCAGCGTCCATTTTGTCAGCGAAACGATCAACAGCCTGACGAGCGGTGTCACGGCAAGTGCGGCAAGACCGAAGATGCAGGGAATCAGCGATTTCGGCGTTTGGGGTGCGCTGGGAACTCGCTCCGGCGGCGAAAGTGCAACAGCCCCATAAAGAAAACGGTTTCCGCAACGTCAAAGAAACCGTAGCGGAAACCGTTTGGTTTTCGCTTTCTCAACCATCAACAATCCTTTTAATAGGACAATGAAAAACATGATCTGGAAAAATATTATCTGTCTCCTTTTGTTATTATTATCCGTTGTCGGATGCGGCCAGAATGTTCCTGACGGCTTTCCCGAAGTGGTTCCGCTCACCGTTTGGATCACGGATGGAGGGAAACCGCTGAATGAGGTTTTTGTCGTTCTTGAAATGGTTCCGCCAGTAAGTAATCATGCGCAAATAACATTACTTTTGGCATTTTGTTTTTGTTTTGATCCTATAGTTCCAATCGCGGTGAAAATCTTGCGGTTGCAAGTGGATTTGTTCTAACTCGGCATCACTTA
>JAISQK010000010.1 GCA_031274255.1 Planctomycetaceae bacterium
TCAACATTATTTCCAACTACAAAGTTTGCTTCTACAACAAAGGAGAACCTAAACACAACCCCCCCCCCCCCAGTTTGTCATTTTTCTCGTAACATTGATTTTTTCATTAAAAATCTCCTCATAAACTCAATTTTGATTGAAAGATCGTACACCAGATATTCATAGTAATCCGTGTGAGAAAGAAAGTCAAGAGACAAAATGAAAAAAGTAAAAAATATTTCCCTCCCGGGAACCGCGGCCCGGCGGTTTTGGGGAGGTGAATCACTTGATTTGTCCCGACGCAAGGCAAAAAATTCACGAATTCCGCGAAAACCCCTTGACAGAGTTGCCGCAAATTGTTATTCTCCCCCAAGTCTGCCGCAACGGACGGACATCCGGGATGGATCGTTTGTCCGGCTGCGGCATAAAAGGATAACAAAATTCAAGGAGGTTCGTGATGAATTTCAATTTTTTTGACTGGGTTCGTGATGGTGTGAAGCGTTCGGTGCTGTTGGGAGTGTCTGACGCCGTTGAGACAATGGGAATGCCGACAGATGAGGAATCCTCGAAGGACAAAATCCTGTCATTTCTTCAGGACGGCTCCGCGGCGACAAAACAGGTGGCCGCACCGGCAATGAGGCGGCGTCTTCCGTCGGCACCGGCGAGAAAGCTGGGACGCTCCATCACCGAAATTCACACCCCGGCAGAATGATTTATGTGGCAAAATACGGCAAAGAGGTGAGTCCATCGCGCAGAATAGAAACATCAATGATGAGTCGTTTTTCGAAGGACTCCCGGATTCCCAATGGCTGTCGCAATTTCGCAAAAAACTGCTGGCGTGGTATCAGAAAAATGCCCGGTCGTTATATTGGCGCGGAACCCGTGACCCGTATAAGATTTGGGTCAGCGAGATCATGCTCCAACAGACTACGACTGCGGCAGTGGATGCGTATTATCGGCGGTTTCTGACGCGGTTTCCCGATGTGCGGACATTGGCGGCGGCGGAACGTACCGAGGTTCAGCGTTTTTGGGAAGGATTAGGATATTACCGGCGTGCCAAACAGCTTCATGAAGCGGCTCAGGTGATTCTTCAGCAGCATAACGGTGTTTTTCCGACGCGGTTTCAGGATGTCCTGGCATTGCCGGGAATCGGCCGTTATACCGCCGGAGCGGTTCTTTCCATTGCATTTGACCAGCGGCTTCCCATTCTTGAAGCCAACACAATCCGGCTTCACGCAAGGCTGATCGGTTTTTCCGACAATCCGATGGCAGGTTCAGGAAACAGACTTCTTTGGAAGATGGCGGAGTCCGTGCTGCCGAAAACGGAGCCGGGCCATTTCAATCAGGCTTTGATGGATTTCGGAAGTCTCGTTTGTGTGCCGAAAAATCCGGATTGCTGCGTGTGTCCGATGTCGCCGTTGTGTGAAGCGGCGATTCAGGGAACGCAATCATCAATTCCGAATCTGAGCAAGGTGAAAAACATTGAGGAACGGACGGAACTTGCTTTGGTCGTCGAGAATAAAGGGACTTTTCTTTTCATCCGGTATCCCGAAGGACAGCGGTGGGGCGGACTCTGGGATTTTCCACGGCTCATGGTTGATTCCGACTCGGAAATTCCGCATGGCCCCCGTATGCTCCGTGAATTCCGGCGGCTCACCGGTTGTACGTTCCGGATTCAGGAGCCGCTGATGACACTGCGGCACTCGGTGACACGTTACAAGATCACGCTCCGCGTTTTCCGGGCGGAAATCATTGACCGGCAGAATGATTCGGAATATGAAGTTTCATGGCGGAATCATGAGGAAATCCGTTTGACGCCGCTCAACACCACCGCCCGAAAAATCGCCGATTCGCTTCCATGAAATGGACTGCTCTTATTCCGCCGCATTCAACCGTTTTTTTATGAGAGTGTTAAGTAATCGGGGCAAGAGGATTTGAACCTCCGGCCTCTACGTCCCGAACGTTTATGCCTTAAAATACGGGTTTGACGTAACTTGTTTTATAAAAATATGTTACGTATTATTGATATTTAATGAAAATTTCGTAAATATGCGAAAAACTCAGGAAAAATCAATAAGTTTATATACAAGTGTATACAAATCTGTTAATCATGCAATAGACACAAAAAACCAGGTACCCCGGTCGAATTATGCCGTCGGCTTGTGTTTCGGGCGGGGACGGAGTATAATTGAGGTGTCAGTGCAACAGAAATCATCACACAGGGAATTACGATTCATGGCGGAACAGCGGCAGCCGATCCGGGCGACAGCGGACACGTTCATTCATTACCTTTTTGCGACGCCGGGCAATGAACCGGTTTTGATGTCGTTTGTGAACGCGCTGCTCGCCTACGCCGAAGAGCCGCTGGTCCGGGAAACTCGAGTTTTGAATCCGTTCAACCCGAAAACGTTTCTGACCGAAAAGCGGTCCGTCATCGACATCAAGGCCGTTGCCACCAACGACCGCCAGTTCGTGATCGAGTTCCAGACGTTGCGGTACGATGCGTTCGTCAAGCGTTTGCTGTTCAACTGGGCGAAAACCTACAGCGGTCAGCTTACGGAAGGGGAACATTACAGGCTGCTCCTGCCGGTCATGGTCATTGCGGTGACGAACTATTCGCTGTTCGACAGACTGCCGGACTTGTGCAACCTGTTTTATATCGCCGCCAAAGACGAGCCGACCCGTGCGTTGTCGAATGATTTTCAGTTGCACACGCTGGAATTGATTGAGAAAAAGATTGACCGGATTCCTTCGCTTCCAAAACCATTGCGGAACTGGACGGAATTTTTCTGGTATTCGGATAAGAAAACGAGGGATGAAATGAAAACGTTGCTTGAAGAGAGTGACCCGATGGTTCAATTGGCGTATGAGAAATATGACCTTTTCACGCAAGATACGGAGTTGCGTCTGATGGAAGAGACGAGGCAGCAATATCTTCATGACCGCGCCAGCGAACTGGAATATGCCGAGCGAAAAGGCCGCGAGGAAGGGATAGAAAAAGGCCGCGAGGAAGGGAAAGCCGAAGGTCGTGCCGAAGGTGAAGCGGTCGGGCTGGAAAAAGGACTGGAAAAAGGGATAGAAAAAGGGAAATTGGAAGAAAAGCTCACCACCGCCCGGAATCTCAAGCGTTTTGGTGTGGAGCGTGAGACGATCGCGAAGGCGACCGGTTTGCCGGTCGAGGAAATTGACCGGCTGGACTGAGCCGGC
>JAISQK010000023.1 GCA_031274255.1 Planctomycetaceae bacterium
GACGCCGCGAAACGAAGCCGGGAAAAGTCGCTCGCGGGGCGGGACATTTATCCGCTTCCGCCCGTGCAAAACTGGACGCGCCGTAACCGCTGCAAATACAACGCGAAACTGTTTTTGGAAACTTATTTCGGAAAAAAATTCAACCGCCCCTGGGCACAGTTTCATTTGGACGTGATGGAACGGTTTTGCGAGGTGATTTTGGAAGGGGGCAAGGTCGCACTGGCGATGCCGCGTGGAACGGGTAAAAGCACGATTGCCCAGTCGCTGGCGATTTGGGCGTTGATTTACGGTCATTTGCATTTCCTGGTGATCGTCGCGGCGAACAAGAAAGAGGCGTTAAAGATCATCACCGCCGTCAAAGAGCAGCTCAATACTAATGATCTGCTGCTTGAAGATTTCCCGGAAGCGGTTTACCCGATCCGGCTGCTGAAAGGGTCGGCCCTTCTGGCACGCGGTCAATTGTACCTCGGAGAAACAACGTCGATCACGTGGACGGCGGAGGATATTGTTTTTCCCACGATTCCCGGCAGTGCGGTTTCCGGCAGCAAGATTTCGTGTGTCGGAATCAACGGCTCGATACGCGGCAAAAGCTGCGAGATGCCGGACGGCGGCACGGCACGTCCGGACCTGGTGATCATTGACGACCCTCAAAACGAGAAGTCGGCCAACTCGGCGGCGATGCGGGAAAAGAACGAGGAGATCATCAACAAGACGATCGGCGGCTTGGGGGAAGCCGGCAGAACGATCAGCCAGATCATGACCTGCACGGTGATCCGCGAGGGGGACCTGGCCGACCGGTACCTGAACCACGACATTTATCCGCAATGGCGGGGCATGAGATACAAACTGTTGAAATCGTTCCCGAAAGAATCCGGGCTTTGGGACGAATACGCCGGTCTGAGGAGACAGGACCCCAAAAAAGCGACGGCGTTTTACCGGAAGAACCGCAGGAAAATGGATGCCGGAGCGGTCTGTTCGTGGGATCAATGTTATGATCCGCGGCACGAACTTTCCGCGATTCAGGCGGCGATGAATTTATACCTGGACAACCCGGAAGCGTTTTCGAGCGAACAGCAAAATGAACCGATCCGGCTGGACATCGAATCCATTGTCGTTCCGGCGGAGGAGATTCGGAAGAGGATCAACGGATACGGACGCTTGATTGTTCCGGACGAATGCACTAAAATCACGGCGTTCATTGATGTTCATGACGATGTTTTATATTATGCGGTGACGGCGTTTGCGGAGGATTTTACGGGATTTGTGATTGACTACGGCACCTTTCCGGAACAACGCCGGCGGCGGTTCCGTAAGAACGATTCCGGCAACAGGACTTTGCAGGAAGTGTACAGATCGAAAGAATCCAACCGGAAGATTCGGCGTGAAGCGGCGGTATTGGCGGGAATCGAAGCGTTGGGGAGACGGATATTAAGTTCCGACTGGGAAACGGAATCCGGCGGTCTGGTCAAGGTGGAACGCCTGCTCATTGACGCGGGCTGGGAATACGGCACGGTGGAAAACGCGATACGGCTGATGAACAACGCGGCGGCAAGACCTTATAAGGGGCAGGGTGTGAAAGCGGGGGCGAAACCGTTTTCCGAGTACCGGCTGGAAGGCGGATTGCGGAAAGGGCATTACTGGCTGGAGAACAAGCCGCCGAAACGGACTTACAGGCTTGTCACTGCCGATGTCAATTATTGGAAAAGCGACCTGCACGATTCCCTTTCGCTGGAGAAAGGTTCACGGGGCGGAACAACATTCTGGGGCAAAGACACGCGGGAGCACCAGATGATCGCGGAACAATTGACGGCGGAAAAGCCTGTCCTTACCGAGAGGAACGGCGACAAGAAACACGAATGGCAGATTGCCGCAGTCGGTGCGGACAACCACTGGTTCGACTGTTTGGTCGGATGCCGGGCGGCCGCGTCGCACCTCGGAATCGGCAACAGCAACAAAAACACTTATATCCCGGAATAAAAAAATGGCAAAAGAAAAGAAAAAGAACATGGACGAAAAAACAGAAACAACGGACACCGCCGCCGATGATCACAATGCCGACGCCGGCAAAGAGACCGAAGAAAACAAATGTGATCACGAATACATTCTGATGATGGAACACACCGACGAAGTGGAAAAAAAGGAATGGAAATGGTACCGTTGTACGAAATGCAACCATGTCCGGCAGGAACTGAAACAAAATGTTTGACGATTACAGCCTTGAGGAGTTGAAATCCATCCGCCGGACCGTCACGGAAAAGATGCTGTCCAACGCCGGGATTGCGTCCTTTTCGCTTCCGGACGGCGTCAGCCTTTCGCTGGACCGGACCGGCGCCAGGGAACTCCTGACGGAAATCAACCGGGCGATCACACGCAAAACATCACACGGGGGGCCGTTCGTTGAAATTCATATCCAATAGCGAAGCCTTTGCCGGCATGATGATTCCCGCCGAATCGGTTTCACAAACGAAACGGTTCGGATACGACGCGGTGGCGCCGGATTCACGGCGTCCGGCCATCCCGTCGGTCCTGCGGAGCGAGGACTGGGAGCTTGACCCGCTCCGGAGACGGAAAGCGGTGGCCGGTTCGCGGGACATCCTGCGTAACTTTTCGCTGGCGAAATGGGCGGTGAACCGTCATTTGGATTACGTGTCGCGGTTCACGTTCAAGAGCAGCGCGGGCGACCTGGAGCTTGACCCGAAATTTGCCGCACTGCTGACGCCGGACGAGTCGCAGCGGCTCAACAATCAGATTGAAGAGATCATCTGGCAATGGGGACAGCCGGGGAATTTCGAGGTGACGGGCAGGTTTTCGCTGGCGAAATTCCTCCGCATGGCGGAAGCGGCGAGGGTTGTTGACGGCGACATCGGCATATTGAAACTGGCGGACGGACGGGTTCAGGCGGTCGAGGGGGACCGGATCCGCGACGAATACGGCATTCCGAAAGACAACGGGATTGTGCACGGCGTCCGCATCAACGACTGGCAGGAGCCGCTGGCGTACCGGATTTTCCGCCGGACGCCGCAGGGACAGTTTGTGTTTGAGCGGGAAGTGCCGGCGGAAAACATGATTCTTCACGGATACTTTGAGACATTCGACCAGGTACGCGGCATTTCGCCGGTCTTGTCCGCGGTCAATTCGTTCCGGGACATTTACGAGGGGTTTGACGCCGCGCTGATCAAGGCGAAGCTCTCGCAGATGATGGGAATCAAATACACGAACAACGGGGCGTTTGAGCTGTCCGCCGAACAGAAGGCGGAACTGACGGCACGCCGGAAACAGGTTTTGCGGGACAAGTCCATTTTGATGTTCGACCTGCTGGAAGGCGAGGATGCCGAAATCATGGAATCCTCGCAGCCGTCGAACCAGTTCCAGGACTACATGCGGCTGATGATTCAGGTGTCGATCAAGGCGCTCGACCTGCCGTACAGCATGTTCGACGAAACGAAAGGAACGTTTTACGGGAACAAAGCCGGCTTGACCATGTACATTGAATCCTGTGATTCAAAGCGGCAGGACAACATTCACCTGCTGAATCAGCTGACCCGGTTCCGGCTCGCTTATGAGATCATGGAAGGGAGACTGCGATTGCCCGGCGGCATGACGGTCAACGACATTTATTTCACCTGGATGCCGAACGGCCTGCCCTGGTGGGACGCGGAGAAGGAGAGCAAGGGGCTGTTTTCGAGTATCCTTTACGGCTTTTCCTCGCCGGAGGAGGTTTGCAGCAAGCTGGGCAAGAACTTCGAGGAGACGACGCGGCAGACCGTCCGGAATTTCAAATTCATGAGGGACGAATACGCCAAAGCCGGCATTCCGTGGGCGATGCCGTCGCTGGGAATGCCTCAAACGGGCGGCGAATTCCAGACCATAGAACAAAATGAACGGAAAGAAAACGAATCCTTCTGAACTCCGCGACCTTTGCGGCTTTGCGCGAAACAAAAAATATCAAGGAACAATCAATCATGATCAAAGAAACGATTCCGCAGGAAGCCCATAGCTTCCGGATGGAACCGGGGCACAGCTTCCAACTCGAACAACCGGACGGCGAAGGCAGACACCGTGTCCGGCTCACGGCGTTCACGGGCGACCCGGTCACCCATTGGTGGTGGGGCCGCTGCGTGTTCGACCGGAGCGGTTTTACCGCCTCCTCGGAAAAAATCCCGATCGACTACAACCACAAAATGGACGATGCCATCGGCTGGCTGGAAACCTTTTCCGGCGAAAAGGAACTTGTTTGCGAGGGCTGGCTGGTGCCGTACCCGGAGAATAAAAGCGACCGGGCAAGTGAAATCATTTACAAGGCGAAACAGGGACAGCCCTATCAATGTTCCGTGATGGTCGGCGATTATTTGGACATTGAGGAAGTGCCGGAAAAGTACACGGCGGAAGTCAACGGGATGACGGTGGAGGGGCCGGTCGTCATTTACCGCAAATACACAATCGCGGGCGTCGCGATATGTCCCTACGGGACGGACGCCAACACATCAACCACTGTTTTTAACAAAGGAAAACCGATGGCAATCGAAAAGAAAGAAACCGATGAAAACCCCGGAAAGCCCGCCGAACCCGACGGCCGCGAGCTTTTCAAAACGTTTTGTAAAAAATACGGAAAGGAACGTGCCGCAAACTATTTTGCGGACGGACTCGACGAAGAGCAGGCGGACGACAAGTTCATTGAGGAATCCGCGTCGGAAATCGAGACGCTGACCGCGAAAGTGGCGGAACTCACCGCGGAAAACGAGACGCTGACCGCGAAGATTGCCGAACTGGAGGCGCAGATTGCAGGTTCCGGGGCGGGCACGGAAGGAACCGGAGAAAAAGAAGAATTCCGCAGATGGCAACAGGCCGGCAAAGGCTTCAATGCCGAAGGAAAGCCGGTTTCCGGCAACACCGCCGCTCCCGCCGCGAAGAAAACCTATTCCCCGCTGGGTGAGGGGGCGACAGCGGAGTTTGCAAAAAAGATTGCGAAAACGGAAGCGTTCCAGAAATCCGGGATGCCGTCCCGGTTTGAAAAATAATCCGGGAAGCCCCGGCGTGCAACAGCCTCCCGTCTTCGCGGCCGGCGTTCAGTTGGAATTTACACAAGGGAAGTCAATATAGAAAAGAGAAAAGACAAATGGCAACAGCACGAACAACCAGCACCGAGATGCTGGCACTTTACAACACGGAGGAGCTGATCGGCCTGATCAACCTCGTTTCCGCGAAACTGCCGGAATTCACGAGCCTTTACGCCGTGCCGATTGAAAAGACGAAGTACAAGGCGATGATCCAGACGGCGCTGCCGGCGGCGGGGTTCCGGCTGGACAACATCGGACGCGAGGAACAGAAACCGACCTGGTCCACGATTGACGTGGAATGCAAGTTCATGGATGCGAGCTGGTCCATCGACGAAAAGGTTGCGATGGATCACGACAATTTACGGGCGGACGAAGTGTGTGCGTTGCAGTCGCAGGCGGCGCTGCAATCCGCGTTGACCTCCATTGCGTCCCAAACGTGGTACGGCACGACCGCCGACGCGAACGGGTTTGTCGGCATCGCGTCCCTGCTGAACCTGACGACCGGCCCGAACGTGGTCAACGCCGGAGGCACGGCCGCAAACGCCCAGACGAGTCTGTATGCCGTTTCGACCGGACTGCAGCGGGTCGCTTACGCCTGGGGGCAGGGCGGCGTCATCCGGGAAGGGGAGCTGATGTATCTGCCGGTCAGCGACGCCTCGACGCCGGCCAAGACGTTCTGGGGATTCCGTCAGTCCGTCAGCGGATACGTCGGACTCCAGATCCCGTCGGTCAAATGTATCGGGCGGATTGTCAACATTGACGCCGCCCATCCGCTTACCGACAACCTGATCAGCCAGCTTCTTGAGAAGTTTGAGCCGGGCTTTGAGCCGGACATGTTTTTCACGAGCAAGAGGGCGGTGGCGGCATTGCAAAGATCGAGAACGGCGACGAATCCGACCGGTGCCCCGGCTCCGTTTCCCGATTCCGCCTTTAACATTCCGATTTACGAATCGTCGGCGATCAAGGTCAACGAACCGGTCGTTGCGGCATCGTAGCCAACGCACGGGCGTTGGATCCCGGTTGGGACTGCCGTCCCGAAGCAATAACCCGCTCCCGCCGGTCGCTGGTATCAACCGGCAAAAAAACGTTACCATTGGAGGCCGAAGGCAAGAAGCGTGCCGCTTCACCGCACATCGCAAGCGGTTGGAAAGATTTCTCCAACTGATGCCGACCGTCTCGAAGAGACCGGGAGGCCATTGCCTGCCGCGGCTCGCAGTCCGGGATGCAACGTCCGCACGTTGCCCGTCCCGAAGCAATAACCCGTTCGCGTTGCTCACTGGTATCAACCGGCAAAAAAACGTTACCATTGGAGGCCGAAGGCAAGAAGCGTGCCGCTTCACCGCAGTATGCCTTCGGCTTCAAGTTGGAAAGATTTCTCCAACTGATGCCGACCGCCTCGAAGAGGCCGGGAGCAAGTGCGGTGCAGCGTGCCACGCTGCTAAAATAACAGCAATTCCATTGTGAAAACATTCAGGGTGATTCCGACATATGACCGTGAAAATATTTCAGAACGACACGATCACGATCCTCGGCAGGCATGACCTGCTTGTCGCGGGCCGGCGGATTCAGCGGTCCGATCTCCAATCCGTCCGTTACACGGTGTTTGAAACGGAGTCGCTCCAGTCCGGCGTTTTTGTTCCGGTCCCGGAATTCGAGAATGTGGAGGTTCCGGTCCATGTCTGTTTTTTCGACGAGCTGCAGGACATTACGATCCAGTACGACATCGGCGGGTCCTCGACGGCCTCGCGGACGGTCGAGGCCAACTGCGTCCTTGTCATCGCCCCGTCGGTGCAGACATCCGGAGACGGAACGCAAACCTTTTATCCGCTCCGGACGAAAGGGATGTTTTACCGTGTCGTGATTTATTTTGAGTTGAACGACCCGACGATCGCCCCGTTCACCCACACCGAAGAGATCGAGGCGACGTGACGTTGCATCCGGTTGCCTTCGGCCTCCGGTTGGAAAGATTTCTCCAACTGGCGGCGAACCGAACGAAGTGAGTGTGAGGGAACGTGCCGTTCCATCGCACTTCGCAAGCGGCTGGAAAGATTTATCCAACCGAGGCCGACCACACCGAAGGTGTCGGGAGGCTACCGCCCGCCGCGGCGTCACGGCCCGCCGGAGGCATTCCTTTAAAGTTTGGTGCACATGAACCATTACCATTAATCCCGCAGGACTTTAAAATGATCATGATCTCCGGACTGATCGGACAGGCGGCCCAAATCGCGATGAATACGTTCAAGACACCCAACACGCTATTCCTGCGGAAAAGCATGGATTCCGGGGACCGGTTCTATTTTGACGCCATCATGCTGCCGGTCGAGTACGACAACTACGATGCGAGTAACGGCGTGAGTGTTGCCTCAAAAGGGATGGGCTTTGAAATCGACCGGGCGACCTTCGAGCGGCTCTACGAGTCGTGCGGCAGGGATTTTTCCCGGGCGGTCGTTGTTCAGTACCGCGACAGGCAGCGCAAGGTCTGGAAATTGATTACGGAACGTCCGTTTGAGGAAATCGTCATTGACGGCGTGATGTACCGGCTCAACACCGTCGAATGGAGTGAAAAAAGAGCATAGGCAGCGCGAGGGCGTCCCTCAAAAAAATAAACCTCTGCGTCCTTTGCGTCTCCGCGCGAAATCAATAACACACCCATGAAGGAAGAAAAATGAAACAGCGTGAAATTATCGAACTGGTGCGGAATGACATTATCGAACATCCGCCGGTTCAATGGATCGGTCAAGTGAGTTCCTCGCCGCAGGACTACGGCATATTTTGGCGGTTTGAGGTGCTTGGCGACGAGATGATGTCGGCGGTGATTCCGGAAAGCATCGAATGGCAGCGTGTGCGGGGGGCCGAACCGGTCAGAATCCATGAAGTGGATGTGGTGATTTTCGGCAAGAACAAGACGATTGAAACCATTGCGGGGATCATGGACGGCCTTGAAGAGCTTGCGGAGCGGTTTATGAACGACGGCGGACCGATTGAGGAACTGGAGTGCATCGGTGCCGGGACGATTGACGCGGCACGCGCCGGATACGATCAGTCACGGGTTAAAAAGACCGCGGAACCGTTCCTCGCGGGAATCCGCCTGACTTTCCGGGTGTATTAATCGTTAAAAAAAGCTTTTGCAGGTATCGTATGAACGTCAAAATCTGGTTTGACAAGCAGCTGGTTCTTGCCTGCGAAAAACGGGTGATGTCAAAAGTCCTGACAATGTACGGGGCCGACACAATGCGTCTGGCACGCCGGATGATCAAAAAGGGCAGGAAGAATCCGACGGAAGAAGACCGGTCGCTGCCGGGCCTGCCGCCGCACAGCCCGACCGGGATTTATAAGAAACTGATTCTGTACGGAGTCAGCGAGGACAAGCGGAATGTTTTCGTCGGGCCGCTGCAATTTGAGGGGAATTCGCAAGGTGCAAAGGCTCTCGAGTACGGCGGAAAGACAACGTTGACGATCCGGCCGTACCGTCCGGAAAAACCGAAAAGCAAAAGGCCGCGGAAAAAATGAGCCGGTATAAGGACAAAAGCCGATACGGAAAACAGAAGTTCGGCGTGCGGGGGAGCGGAAAACAGGGGCCGCTCACTTATTTTTACACGACGGACCAGTGGGAGAAAGCGAGAAACTCCGCGGGATTTCAGGCGTGGGCGAACGGGCGGCTGCTTCCGCCGCCGGTGAAAATCACCGTCACGATTGAGCCGCGGCCGGTCATGCAGATCGCACAGGAGGAAATCAACGAAAAAATCCCGCATTACATCACGGTTGCGGAAAAACAATTTCAAAAGAAATAAACAGAAAAGGAACATTGATTATGAAAAGATCCGGATATAAAGCACGGATTTATCTGGGAACCGCAGTTGTTCCCGGGGTTCAGGACATCACCGTGGCGATGTCGCGGACGGAAATTCAGGTCAAACAACGGGAAAAAAGAACGGTCGGATACCTGAAGGGACTGATTGATTTTCCTATTGATTTTGACATGTTGCGCGATGAAGAAAATGCAACGTTTCTCGCGTTCAAGAATGCTTTTTTCAGCGAAGCCGACGACGATTACATCACACTCGACATCACGGACAGGGCGAAAACATCAAGCGAATGGACAGGAATCCGGGCGGATTTTGTCGTCACGAAGTTTGAGGAGGGGTTTCCGATTGACGATGTCGCCATGCAATCCGTTTCGATACGGCTTGCGGCCAATTCGCCGAACGAAATCCTCGACATCGATCAGGACACGGATGCCTAGTAACAACGGCGCCCCGTTAATATTTTTCAACTTCCAAAAGGAACACTAATGACCAAACGGACATTCACCGACAACGAAGGGCGGCATTGGTCGCCGAAAATCAACCTCTACACCGCTTCGCGCATCAAACGGAATCTTGACGTGAACATCGAGGACTTTAACGCATTGAATGCCGCGATTACCGATCCGTGCAGCCGCTGCGACCTTCTTTTCCTCTCGATTGAGGATCAGGCGATTAAAAACGGTGTGACGCCGGAAAGTTTCGGCAGGTCGCTCGCCGGCGACGTCATGAAAGAGGCGACGGAGGCGTTATTGAACGTGATCTCGGATTTTTTCGAGGATGCGAAAAAACGGACCGCCTTCACCGAAATGGTACAGGCGATGCGGGAGGAAGCGGAGAAAACGACCGATTACATGATTACCCAATCCGCGAAAATCAAAGCGGCGATCAGCCGGGCGGGGGAGAGTTTCCGGAAGGAGTTTCAGAAGAATCTGGACACACTCGCCAATCCGGACCCGCCGGAGACAAAATCAAAAACTTCTGGGAAAACGTCTGGGAAAACGCGGGAATCCTCGGAATAGACCCGATGCCGTTCACCTGGTGGGAATTGAGAATGATGGCAACAGGCGCCCGAAAAGAACGGTGGAATCACACGGCGGTGCTGTGTTCGCTTGTTTTCAACGCTCACCGCGATCCCAAAAAATCACGCGGCATGATGCCGGACGATTTCATGCCGGATTTCGGCGACAAGGAAGTGGAATACCGGAGTTTCAGCGAGTTCAAAGAGAATCTGAAAGCCGCCAAAGAAAGTCTGTAAGAATGTTTTTTCCATTACAAAGACAGAACCAGACAGATCACGGCAATACCGGTCATGATCATGAAAACGCCGAAAAGGAACAGGAAACACCCTTTGATCATTCGTACCTCCGCATTATTGTTTCTGATTCATTATCACCGTTTTCCTGAAAAAGTAAAGAATGGCAAAAGCAAACGCCTCCTCCGTCAAAGCCGGTGAAGCCTATATCAGCCTGTTTTCCGACGATTCGAGACTGAAAAAGGGTCTGGACGCCGCGAAAAAAAACCTTCAAAAATGGGGAAAAACGATCCAAGCCATCGGTCTGGGCCTCATGGGCCCCGGCATGGCCGTTCTCGGTGCCGGCATCAAATCCGCTTTTGATTTTAGGACGTTCGGAGACGCATTTGACAAAATGGCCGGGAGAACGGGGCTGAGTGTGGAATTTCTTTCGGAGATGGCTCACGCGGCCAATATGAGCGGCGCAAGCATTGGCGATGTGGAATCGGCCATGAAAGGCGTTGCCGGTGTCATGACCGGCGCGGCGATGGGCAAGAAAAAACCGCTCGAGCTTTTAAGTTCGCTCGGTCTTTCCTTTCAGGAGCTTTCCGGGATGAATCCGGAAGATCAGTTTATGAGGATCGCCGGAGCAATCAGCGGCGTGGAAAATCCGGCGTTTCGTGCCGGTCTTGCGATGAAGGCGTTCGGATCGGCGGGGACGCAGCTCCTGCCGATGCTTGCCGAGGGGGCGGACGGAATCGCGGACCTGCGGAAAGAGGCCCGTGATCTCGGAATCGCCATTGATACGGACATGGCAAAGAATGCCGCCGGGCTTAACGATGCCTGGTCGCGTATGACCGGTGCGGTCCGGGGAGTGACCAACGCCGTCGGCAACGCACTGGCTCCGGTGATGACGGAACTGCTGAACCGGATCGCGCCGGTCATCAGTTCGGTCGCAACGTGGGTCAAGGACAACTCGCGACTGATTGTGACCATCGCAAAGATTGCCGCTGTTGTTGCCGGAGCCGGAGCCGCCGTTTTCGGGCTGGGGGTTGCCGTTTTCGGCATCGGATCCGTGATCGGCGGAATCGGCACGGCATTGAAAGCCGTCGGCATGATGGCCGGAAGTCTCTTTTCCGCACTTGCCGCCGGATTCGGATTTCTCATTTCGCCGATAGGACTGGCTGCCGCCGCCGTCGTCGGGCTTGCAGGAATATTTTTCTATTCGTCGGGAAAAATGGGGGAGGCGATCCAATGGCTCAAAGACCGGTTCAGCGAGTTGTTTTCTTTTGCGTCGCAAACATTTCAGGGAATCGGCGACGCGATCATGGCGGGGGATTTATCGCTTGCGTTCGAGGTCGCCTGGTCGGCCGTCAAACTGGTCTGGACGAAAGGGATCAACTGGATTCTGGATAAGTGGTATTCCCTGAAATACGGCATTCAGGAAGCATGGAGCACCGCCGTTTACTTTATCGCCAGATTATGGACCGGCACGATGGCCGGAATCCGGAAAGTCATGGTGAATCTCATTTCCGGGATGAAAGGAGCCTGGGCGGCCTACTCCAACTGGTGGCAGAAGACGATGAATTCCATGGTCGGCAAGGCGATGGGTGCCGACGATGCCTACATTGAATCCATGAACAAGGCCGATGACGCAAGGTTTCAAGCCGAGGCCTATGCGATTGAAAATGAGAGAGCGGCGGCGGTCGGTCAAATTGACGCGGACGCGGCGGGAACAAGAAACGAACTGGACGCACAACAGCAAAGGGACTCGGACGCACGCGCGGCGGCATTTGCCGGCCAGCTGGACGCCCTGACCGCCGCGGAGGACGAAGCACGCAAAAAATGGCGGGATGCAATCGCAAACGCCGCGGCGAAACGTGCGGAATTCGAGGCGTCAAAAGAGGATACGAAGAAAATTCCGCGGGTTCTTGATGCGGCGATGCCGGAACTCGCGGGTGCCGCAGGAAAAGGTTCCGCCTCTGGAACCTTTTCGGCATTTGAAGTCGGGGGGCTGGGAAACAACATCGCACAACAGCAACTGAACGAAACAAAGTCCATGCGTCAGTTGCTCGAACGAATCCATGACGACATGGGGGAGGGATTTTCCATCGCATGATTACAATTTCAAAACAATACGGCGGAAAGCGTGCTTCGGGGCGTTCCGGTCCTTCTGTTGAAGACACCTACAACATCATCGGCACCTTTGACCGGGATGAAGCGTATTCGGCGTTTTACCAATACATTATGAACAATGCCGGGTATCAGGCGGGACTGCCGCTGGAGTCGGTCGAGGCGGAAGGGAACGAGGACGGCGGCAGATTGTTTACCGGAACGGCCAGATATTCAACCCGGACCGTTCAGCGTATCGGGATCGGAATTCCGAAATGGTCGTTTTCCAGCAAGGGGGGATCGGCAAAAATCACCTTCGGACGCGAAACTCTTCAAAGTGTCGGAGACAATCCCCCCGACTTCGGTTCCGGAATCAATTACAACGGTGAAAAATTCGAGGGTGTTGACATTATCGTTCCGCAATGGGTCGAGACGGCAGCCATCACCTACCCGGCCTCGCACATCACCCCGCAATTCAAAAGGATGATCCGGGCAATGAGCGGCTCGATGAACTCGTCTCCGTTTCGCGGAATGGCGGCGGGCGAGTGTCTTTTTATCGGTGCTGAAGGAAGTCCCGGAGAAAAAGAACTGGAATCGCCGGACGGCGGTCCGCCGCAGATTGCCGCGGTCTATGATGTGACGTTCGAGTTTCACGGAATGCCGAATGTGACGCAAACGATACCGGGACTGGGTCAAATTGCAAAAAACGGATGGGATTACGTGTGGGTTTACACGGAAGAGTTTGAAGACGAGGACTCGAAAAAGACGATCAGACGCGCAAGCGGGGCGTACTGCGTGCGCGTTTACGGCGAAAACGATTTTAATGTGTTAGGACTGTAACATGCTGCAAAGACTGAAGCCGGGTGACAAATCCATTTCGTCCGGGACATGGAACGAGTTTGTCGGTGCGACGGAAACCGTGCAAGGCATGACATCACAGAACAGCCAAAGAGTCTTGCGCAATCCGGCTTACGTGCTGGTCAAGAATGACAGCGACGCGGACGTGCCGTGTTTCGGGGTGCTGGAAATCACGAATCCTCTTTTTGAGTTTGAAGGCACGGCGGAAGAAAAGAAGGCCGCGGCGAAACGGTCCGCGATGAACGCGGGCGTCGAACTCAAAGGAGGAAAGCCGTCCGGCGATGACGGTAAAATCACCGTGATCACGCAGGAGTCGGTTCCGGCCGGAAAGCTCGGCCGGGCGGTCCTCACCGGCACCACGGCCGTTGTACTCGACGTGAAAGACACCGGCCACAAGTATGCCGTGCCGGTGAAAGACGACGTGACAAAGCTGGAAACCTCGGACAGCGGCGCGTGGCGGGTCGTGAACCCGCTCACCGAAACCGGCGAACAGATCGCCTATGTCGCCCCCGCAGGCGGAGGAGGGGGGGGGAACACAGTATCTCTTGATAAGATGATTTCAAGTGTTACTTACGACCAAGTGGGAGTGACCGGTTCCGGTAAAGTCGTATGTTCTCCTCTTTTATTTCCGGGTCGAGCGATTCCCAACGGTGCGTTTGTTTTAACAACAGCATTGGTTAGTAATGACACTTCAGGAAAAACCCTTGCGAATAATATTATACTTCAATCAGATAAACTTAGCGAGTTTGGTGCTGTTACTCCTCCTGTATTGACACGAGACGGAGACGTAGTTCATATTACCATGACAGGAACTCTGCCGTCAAACCTGAATCTGACTTACAGATATTTTCTGAATGTTCCGCCTTCAAGTTTGTCTATCGGCACTTTTCCGAATGACATTACACCGGGACGAGCAGGTACGCTTTTTGTTTTCTTTGAAGGTGTCACCCACGAAGGTATTGCTTATTCTTCCAGTCCTGTCAATATACTTATATTTACAGGAGGCTCTAATTTGTGTCGTGTTTCACCGGGAATACCTGATACTATCACAGAACCAAAACAAGTCAGCCTTTTATTGCCTTCGAATATTCCGGCTGGTCAAAACGTGTATTATGATATTCAGTATATAATACGCCCGCAAGGAAGTACGGCAGTCCCTAATACAGCTTATACAGGTACGCCTATAACCATAGGGAGTGTCGTAGGAACTTATGAACTTGTTTGCCGTCTTATCCTTAAAGATTATATCAATCGACTGACAATGGTAGCACCGAATCAATACACTAATCCTGAAACAGTTAAAACGTTTGAGAGGGTGTAATATGGGAGTTCCGCGTCTGGGTGCAGGAGTGAACTGGCTGGCGAACATTACAGGAACAGCGACAGTAAAAACCGCAGAAAAGTTATTTGGAAATACGACTTTTTATTTTGTCTGGAAGGTGGATCATGAAAACAAAGTGATGCAGGCGTCACGTTTAGGAAATTCTACGGAAAATTCATGGCTTTTACCTGTTAAAGGGGGATTGGATGATATTGATATTCCTTTGAGTCTGTTTCCCCAGGGGAAGTATTTTAGTAATATCTGGTCCAGTTCTGTAAAGCATGTTCCTGTTATTTATAATGAGAATTTAACAGACTACCGGTTAAATTTCAGTACGTCGGAAATAACATCGCCTTCGGTGGCAAAACCTTACATTAGAGCCTACTTTAATAGTTTTTATCAAGGTCAACAAGGATTCTTTCCTGTAAAGGACACTTTACAAGGAGGTGCCGCCGGTAGCAAAGGGTTATATATTTCTCTTGTACTTAATACGTTCAGACCTTATAAAATGTTTGCAGAGTTAAGTATTACCAATGTGAGTACATGGCACGGGGGAGGAACAGACTTTACTTTTCCCAGGCAGGAGTTCAAAGAATCGTACAGCGATACTTTCGACTCTTTAAGAGAATCGGAAGTGATTACAGAGGAAGGCTGGAAAGTCCCTTTTCCGCTTTCCTGTGCCCCTAATGCACGTTTTAGCATGGCCTCTGTGAGTAGCCGGTCTTTTCCTTTTCTGAACACGCAAGGAGTCCGCGTTCATTTTAATAGAGAAGAAGGAGGTATTGTTTATCCAGAGTTCACGACAGACTATGCTCCAAACGCAGTTCCTGATTTCTTTACAAACTTTTTTGTAGGCAGTCTTGGTTCTGTCGGTTCTAATCTTAATTCCTTAGTCAATTACATTCAACTGGCAGTAACCGGAGACTCTATTACTGTTGGTATGGAAGCCGCAGGCATCCCGGACTTACGTGTAACCTGGGACAATGTCCAATCCGTAGGGACCTATCCTGTTTCTACTAATGTTTCTTATATCAGGGCGGCAACTAATTTTCCTTACGGAGAAATACGAGGCCTGTTATCGGCTGGAGGAGCAGGTTATTATTCGGAATACGGGTTACTTTTAGAACCCGGGAATAATTATACTTTCAGGTTTGGAAGCGGAAATATGTATGTCGTAACTGCCGATATTACAGGCTATGCTTCCAGCAATACGATAAGCGTGATAAAAACCGGACAATATAATAATCAACCTCTACAGGTAATAGCAGTTTCTGCAACTTATGACCCGTTAAATAAAATATTATCCTGGACATATCCTTTTGATACGACTATTTTCGATGGGAATTCTTTTGAATTCTCTGTGGATTTTGGAAACATGGAGAATACAACCGGCAGTGTATTTTCCGCCTTGTATGGAGCCACCGGCTATGGTTTATTTAGCGGTTCACCTTATTTAACATATACCTCTGATTTGAGATTCTCAAGTCCGGTACAGGATACGGATAATCCGTATATGTTTATCAGTGAAGGCAGCTTTGAAGTTGACGCCAGAATCGCAGACCCTGGCAGTTATATTTATAATAACGGCCAAGATATTATTCTGGCAACAACGACCATCCCGGATCAGAAAGAAACATATACTTTCAAGTATACATTGGAGCCTTTGGATGTTTTTCCCGAACAACCCGAAGAGGGGCTTGTACTGGCCTATCAAGAAACAAGGTATTCCTATAGAGACCAGTACAGAATTTTGGATTATGAGAATGGTGGAGAATATGATATTACTCTTACGGCAGTAGATTCTTCTGACAATCCTTTACTGGATGCTGACGGTAATGAATCCGCTATAACCTTACATTTACAGTTAAACCCGGGCGGGTATTAATGCTATGGAAGGTGAAACAGCCGCAAAATCAGAACGAAACAGGAGGAACGCCATGACCCTTGAACGAACCTTGATTGAACGCGACATGAAATATCAGCGGCTCAAGCGGTGGATCATGTCGCGGATGGACTGTACCGGGAAAACACCCTGGATGACGGAGACCGAATGGATTGAGTTTTCACAGCTTACCGCGAATGTGTACCGCAAGATCGTCCGCGACTTGCTGGACGATTCCGAAATCACCCGTGAAACCGACCGGGACGCGACCCCGCACGTGGAACGCTGGGTCACGCACGGGCAATGAACTTTTAAGAGATGCTTCCGGCGGGCCGCGAGCCGCGGCGGGCAATAGGGACTGCCGTCCCGAAACAATAACCCGTTCGCGTTGCTCACTGGTATCCACCGGCGGAAAAACGTCTCTAAGGAGGACGAAGGCAACTGCGATGCAACAGCATGTTGCCCCGCTTCCGTTGGTCGCTGGTATCATAGGCGGAAAAACGTATGCCTTCGGCCTTCAAGTGGGAAAGATTTTTTCAACTGATGCCGACCGTCTCGTAGAGACCGGGAGGCTATCGCCCGCCGGGGCTTCCCGGCAGAGGAAAACGATATGACAAAAAAAGGAATCAACCGAATGAAAAAGGCGTTTCCGGCGTCGCTCTGCCTGACGCTCTGCCTGACGTTCTGCTTGACCGCACGGCTGAACGCTCAAAGCGTCACCGGTCCGCACGAGGTGCTCGCCGGCGACCTGGCCGTATTGAAGGCGGAAGACGGCAGGCCCGAGGCTGGAGGGATTCCGTTGGAAACTCCGGCCTCCGGTCTCCGGCCTGAAACCTTGTCCTGGGTGGTGATTCCTGACGAGCTTGCCGAGGGGAAGTATCACATCGCGGACGACGGAAAAACACTGGTGTTCGCGAGCCGGATCCCGGGGACGTACCATTTCATCCTGGCGGCCGGGACGCCGGACGGCAACGTGATGCAAGTCCGGCACACGCTGGAAAACAAGCCGCTTGACCCGCCCGGTCCCGACATCGATCCCGACCGTGAGATCGACCCGGCACCCGCCCCGCCGCCGGCCCCGGCTCCGCTTCCCGACCCGGACTACGCGGCGATTGCGAAGTTCGCGGGCGAAAAGGCGAAAGAGCTTGTGAAGAGCCAGTTTTTCGACGCGGAGAAAAAATCGGTCGGCGAAGCGTTCCTCATGACGGCCAAACAGATCGAGGAGGGCAAGATCACCGATGCGGAAGCGGCGAGAACGTCGCTCCGGAAATATGGCACGGCCTACCTCGCCGCGGCCCGGGGAAAGATGGAAACGTGGACCGAATGGAACGATGTCATGGCCGCGAAGCTCGCCGGATACGCGATCAGCGACGTGAAAGAGATCGGCAAATGTTACAAAACGGTCGGGACCGTCCTCGCAGGCAACGTAATGAACAGGAGAAGAAATGGAACAACGAGAAACGGATCACAATGAAAGCGACCGCCTCGCAGAGGCCGGGAGCCTGTTCACAGGACGTTTAAAAAGATGTCTGCCGACGGGCCGCGACGCCGCGGCGGGCGGCAGCCTCCCGGTCTCTGCGAGACGGTCGGCATCAGTTGGAGAAATCTTTCCAACTTAAAGATTTTTCCAACCGGCGGCGAACCGAACGAAGTGAGTGTGAGGGAACGTGCCGTTCCATCGCACTTCGCAAGCGGTTAGAAACGTTATACTGACACAATGAAGAGGAACCGATGTACTACTGCGAATTTGACAGTGAATTCAACAACGGCTGGCTGGGGGAGTTCGAGAATCTCCGGGCCTTGTTCGAGACACCGGCCGGAAGCGGCATCGAGACGGTCTCGGAACCGGAGCTTGACGAACGGGTCGCGGAAGGCCTGGCAACGCCGGTCGAAACGCATCCGTGGGACATGGCGGAGCGGCTTCACCGCGAGGGGGTCTGTCCGTATGAGCGGCTCACGGTGTGGCGGCAGGACGCGAACAACTGCGCCGGTCACGGAACGAACCGGGCGGTCGAAGCGTTTCAGCTGATTTCCGCGTGGAAGAAAACACGCCGCGAACTGACGCCGTTTGAATCGTTTGTGCCGTGGGTCTGGAGCGTCGGCAAGAACGAGTCGGGCAACACCGGTTCCGGCGGCGCGACGATGGGCGAGATGCTGGGCATGATTGTCCGCAACGGCGTGCTGCCGGCCGACACGCCGGGACTGCCGGACTACCGCGGCACGTCGAACGTCTGGGCGAAGCGGTACGGCAAACAGTCGGCAACCGCTCCCTACGCGAAGTTCTGGCCGGAAGCGAAAAAGTATCTTGTCACGGCCGTGCAGATTCCGAAGGACGGCGGCATGTTTTTCGACATTTGCAAGGCGGGATTTTCCATCGCGTTCGGTACGAGCACGCAGATCACCCGGTACGGCGAGGACGGAAAGAATCAGGCGTGGCGTGTGTTCGGACGCTGGATGCACGCGATGGCCGCGTACGGTTACGACCCGGTGCACGACCGGATCGGCATCGACAATTCGCACGGCGACGGCTTCGCCTGGGCGAACCGCGATGTCGTGCGGAAAGTCGTGGATAGCGCCGCGTATTTCGACGGATTCGCGATCCTTGACATGATCCCGCGGGCCGGACGGGCCGACTGGGCCCCCATCGGACGACTATAACCGCGAGCCGCGGCGGGCAATTGGGACTGCCGTCCCGAAGCAATAACCCGCTCCCGTTGGTCGCTGGGAAGCGTGCCGTTCCATCGCACTTCGCAAGCGGCTGGAAACGTTATTCCGCCGGTTGACACCAGTGAGCAACGCGAACGGGGGAACGTGCCGCTTCACCGCACATCGCAAGCGGCTGGAAAGATTTATCCAACCGAGGCCGACCACACCGAAGGTGTCGGGAGGCTACCGCCCGCCGCGGCGTCGCGGCCCGCCGGAGGCATCCCTTTTAATAATTCAAGGTCTAGAAGGAGACAAAGATGAAAAGAAGAATTTGCATTGCCGTTGTCTGCATTTTATTTTTTGGGGCGGCGGTAAATGTTTTGTATGCTCAAACCGGAATCATTAACGATGCGCAGGTATCGGTCATTGAGCCGGGACAATCCGTGCCGACGGAATGGACGCTGGGAAAGCTGCTTCAGCAGCTTGTTGATAATGTCCGGGCGAACCGGGACGATTTCGTGTCGGGGCTTGCGGCTCTGAATGCGTTTGACGGCATTTACAGGTCTGAGCTTCCGGTGAACGACATCATTTTTGCCTGGAGTTCGCTTGATTACGATTACCCGAACAGACCGGTCCCTCAAACGGGTTATCCTGTCCGTTATTACGATTCCAACTATCCGCTGACGGACGGTGCGTTGGTGTTCTATGCCCGGACGGGGGCGATATACATTTACGACCAGACGCTGAACACGTTTTATTTCAACGTACAGGACGGTAACGGTGTGCGGGTGAATCTTGCCGACGAAGGCGTGCTTTACGACAATCCGACCGCTCTGTACGCAAAAGGAACACGGGCGTCTTATCTGGTGGACCTCGCGCACGCCGGAAACACCGGCAGCGGCGGCGGAGACATCCCGTCCGACTGGCGGCGTATACTCGGAAATACGAAAGAACCTTCCCCCGTCACTTTGAATACCGTCACCTGGGCGGAGGACATCAAGCTCGGCAACACGTTTCCGGCGTTGAGTCTTAATTCGTCCGACCGGCAATCCGCGTTCAATCAAGCCATCGTTAATAAAGTCAATAACATTCAGTCGCCGCCGATCCGGTATCAGGGGCGTATCACCTACGTATTGGACCTTGCCGCCGACCTCACGGCCATCGACACGACAAACATCGAACCCGGCGACAACGTGTTTGCACTTGACACCGGAACACTCTACACGTGGGTGGTTGACGGTGTTTCCCCCGGCACGGACGGCTGGGACGCCGGCACGACGACGGTTTATTACGCCGGTGATTATTTCTTTTTCAAAAGCTCGCAGTACACAACCCTTGTTTCCGGTGTCTCCGGCGTGATGGTGTCCAACGGCACACTTTGGGAAATCATCCCGTTTGTTGATACGGAGAGCAATCTTTTTTATACAAAGGGACAGACGGATGCGGCTCTTGCCGTATTGAGAGAGGGAACCCCGCTGACGTCCGCCGTCACGGATTTGAACACGTTTCTCACTCCGGGACTCTGGAAGGCGGATTACGCTGTTTCCAGCGTGATGGCCAACACGCCGACAAGTCTGGGATTCATTCTCAGGATTTATACAAGAGGCGGATTCGTTGTCCAGGAGGTCACGAGGACGGCAGGGACGGAGGTGAATCATTGGATGCGGATCATTGACTCGCAAAATTCCCCGGCAACTTACGGCAGATGGACGCCGCTGCACCCGATTGGATATTCGACGTCCGAGGTGTTTACCGGGCAATATTGGATTGACGGCAAGCCGATTTACAAGCGGACGGTGCAGACAGCCGCGTTGGGGAGCAGTCCGTGGAATGCTTCGGAATCCCGTGTGATCGTGAACGACATCACGTCATGGAATGTTGCCCGATGGATCGGAGTCGCTGAGGGGATGGCCGGAGATTATCAAACGGAGACGTTCGGGCATTCGGACAGCCGCACGCAGTTAAAGTTGAGAAATTCCTCTTCCAGCAACTGGTCTGCCGGATTCATCACCACGTCGCCGAACTGGTTCACGGTGAGATATACGAAAACGACGGACTGAAGAAAAGAACTGAATTTTACGAACCAAGGTAACGTTCAATGAGGTTGTCCGGCTTCGGGACGGAAGGAAAATCATGGCAAAAAAATTACCGAACATTGCGGGCCAGACGCCGTCTGACACCTGGGAGGATCTGCCGGACTTGGAAGGCCAAACACCGTCCGGCGAATGGACCGGTCTGCCGGATATTAATAATACGGGAGGGTACACGGACATGGGGTACACATCGAAACGGCTTGTCGCCGGCCGCGAAAGCGGCACCGTCCGGCTCTCGACCGGCGAAGTCATTCAGAATATTCAAGATGCCGGATATTAATGGCCGCGACGCCCCGGCAGGCAATGGCCTCCCGGTCTCTTCGAGACGGTCGGCATCAGTTGGAAGAATCTTTCCAACGGGAAGCGTGCCACGCTGCCGGCTCAGTCCAGCCGGTCAATTTCCTCGACCGGCAAACCGGTCGCTTTCGCGATCGTCTCACGCTCCACACCAAAACGCTTGAGATTCCGGGCCGTTGCGAGTTTTTCTTCCTGTTTTCCTTTTTCCAGTCCTTTTTCCAGCCCGACCGCTTCGCCCTCGGCACGTCCTTCGGCTTTCCCTTCCTCGCGGCCTTTCCGCTCGGCATATTCCAGTTCGCTGGCGCGGTCATGAAGATACTGCTGCCTCGCCTCTTCCATCAGACGCAGTTCCGTATCTTGCGTGAAAAGGTCATATTTCTCATACGCCTGTTGAACCATCGTGTCGCTCTCTTCAAGTAACGTTTTCATTTCATCCCTCGTTTTCTTGTCCGAATACCAGAAAAATTCCGTCCAGTCCCGCAATGGTCTCGGAAGCGAAGGAATCCGGTCGATTTTTTTCTCAATCAATTCCAGCGTGTGCATCTGAAAATCATTCGACAACGCACGGGCCGGCTCGTCTTTGGCGGCGATGTAAAACAGGTTGCACAAGTCCGGCAGTCTGTCGAACAGCAGATAGTTCGTCACCGCAATCACCATGACCGGCAGGAGCAGCCTGTAATGTTCCCCTTCCGTAAGCTGACCGCTGTAAGTTTTCGCCCAGTTGAACAGCAAACGCTTGACGAACGCATCATACCGCAGCGTCTGGAACTCGATCACGAACTGGCGGTCGTTGGTCGCGACGGCTTTGATGTCGATGACGGACCGCTTTTCGGTCAGAAACGTTTTCGGGTTGAACGGATTCAAGACCCGCGTTTCCCGGACCAGCGGCTCCTCGGCGTAGGCGAGCAGCGCATTCACGAACGACATCAAAACCGGTTCATTCCCCGGCGTCGCAAAAAGGTAATGAATGAACGTGTCCGCCGTCGCCCGGATCGGCTGCCGTTGTTCCGCCATGAATCGTGATTCCCTGTGTGATGATTTCTGTTGCACTGACACCTCAATTATATCTCGAACCCGCCCGAAAATCAACGGGAAACAAACCGCGGCGGTTTTCTCT
>JAISQK010000030.1 GCA_031274255.1 Planctomycetaceae bacterium
AAACGCCTGCTCGGAATGATTCGACGAACAATAGAAAATCTTGACTGCCATTTCAGCCCTGTAAATAGCTCGCAAACAACGTAAATTAAAGCATTTGAAAGGAAATTACAAACTACTGAATATAAAAAGAAGTTGTATCTATGAATATGAAACGTGTTTTAATTTTGGGAATTATTCCGGTTCTTTCTGTTTTACTTTTATTGACGGGTTGTAATAAATCCAAAGTGATAAAAACAGATGTTGTTACAGGAAGAGTAACGCTGGATGGTACGCCCTTTGCCGGCGCAACAGTGAATTTTACTCCTAAAGAATCAACTGGAAACCCTGCTTATGCAATGACGGGCGAGGATGGAACATATAAATTACAGACACTCTTGGGCGATGTCGATGCGGGGACAACTCCAGGCGAATATATTGTAACAATTTTTAAGACGGATAATCAACCATCCGGTCAGAAAATTCCTGACCCCGATCATCCCGGACAAATGCTTGATGTGATGAAACCTAAAGAGGCACTTCCGATGATTTATAAAGACCCTAAAAAAACGCCTTTCAGTGCCACCGTAATTGCCGAACAGGCAAATGTATTTGATTTTGACCTTAAATCAAAACCGTGAAAGATGCAGAATGTAGAACTCTTACTACAACACTGAGTCTAGAGTTTGAAAAACGGGAGTGGTGACTCAAATAGAGACAGAAGCTGTACCGCACTTGCCTTCGGCTTTTGTTGGAAGATTATCCATCGGAGACCGACCGCGCAGTTGGGAGGTTATCGCCTGCCGGGATTTCCCGGTCGGGAGTCCCACTTGGGGTGCAGCGTGTCACGATGTTATAACATTGAGTGGCTCTCTCTGGACATACTTGATTTGTCTCACCACTCTCTGAAAATTTTGTCCGTTCCTTTTCAGAAGAAATACCGCAATGTCATGCCGAGAGCGTCGATGGAGCCTTTGGTTCCGCGGTCTTCCGGCATCGAATGGATGTACTCAAAGATCGTGCGTGTGTTCGGGTTCCAATACCATGTGATTCCGGCAGTGATGTCCTGAACCCGTGTTTCCGGCACAAGGTCCGACGCATTGACAAATGCCCACTGCACGAACGCTTCCGCCACGCCCCAGGACTTCGGACTGTACATGCCGTCGTTTTCCTCAAAGTAAAGATTTTGGCTTTCCTCCATTTTGATGTTGCCGATGACCCCCGACTTTTTTTCGTAACTTCGGTAACAGTCGGCGAGAAAACAACGTGCTTCGACATATCCGCCGTAAATATTGCCGCCGCCGGTACCGCTGTAGTTCATCCCGTATAACTCCGACTGTAAAGCCCAGCGGTGATTTTGATACGCAAACTCAACGCCCCCTTCCGAGAAACGGGTGACACCGGAAAAACCGGAGTTTACGATGTTGGCGGAGTTGGGAATCCCTCCCGGCTTCAAGCGGAATGCCGCGGCGGAAGCGGACGCGGCCCGATCGACATACGTGTAATGAGCACCGGTATGAAAAAACCGCTTGCCGTCGGCGGATGTCAGCGGTAGCATCGTCAATCGTGTGTTGAGAATCGTCCCCTGACTGTCATTGACGTAAGATTTGGCGGTTCCGATGGTTCCCGCTTCTTCGCCGAACACCCCTGCAAACCAGCGAAGACGGTCATCCGCCAGATAATGCGTCGAACTCACACCGAGCCGGCGGTTGAACGCGAAAACCGACGATGGATGCGCCAGTTCCATCGCGGTCGAATGGTTCGGCGACTGAAGATACGCCATGCCGGTCTCCACCTTGTAATATCCGGCTCTGACGTAATCAAGGAACGGAACATTCTTGACACCGACAAAAACATTTTTAAGTTCAGCACCATTTGTTGTGGGCTCGAAAGCAAGTTCGAGCGAGTAATCAAAGATTTTGTACCCTTCACCTCTCACTCCGAACCAGACATTACGGAACGAAAAATAATTTTCCTGCTCCTGAACATTCTTCTGGTCCGCAAACAAATACCCGTCCATGTAAACACGGCCGATGGATTTGATTGTGATTTTGTTGGCGGAGTCCTGCTTTTCTTTCTGCTTGGCTAAACTGTTTTCAAGTGCCGAAATTCTCGCTTCCAGATCCGTCGTTTCCGCGGAATTCGGCACATTGACCGGAATCGCCTGTTCGTCTGAGTCAACCACAGGGGAGTAAACGGGGGCGGTCGCATCATCACTTTGCGCCAGCACCCCAAAAGCATCACTCAAAAAAATCAGCGAACAAACCACGATTCCAACTATTTTCGACATCCTTGCCATTTGAAGCAACTTTCACAAAACAAATATCGGTTTAAATCCATCTCTCTTTTTCATTGACCTCATCATGAAAAGAAACGGTTTTCTTTACATCGTAAATTTGTTCTGTTGACTTCATACCTAAATGGTGAAAATCCTAAAAATCGCTACATTTTACCAAAACACTCCATGTCTTATGTGGTTTTCCCTCCATCGGAGAAAGGATTTACGCTTTCCACAAACCATGTAAATTACAGTAAATCCGGACGCTGTATTTCCCCCCTTTTGTGCAGAATACCGCTTTAGGTTCGTCACCGGGTTTGAGGGCGGCACGTTTGAGTTTGTTGCCCTCTTCGACTTCGACCCATTCAATATAGTGAGCCGCCTCCATCGGATGAAGAACACTTCCGACCTGAACGGTGAGTTTGCCGCCGTCCGCCGACACAACCGGAATGTGCTTTTCTTTGGAAGCGTCAACGGTGTTTTCTCTTTGAAGCGTCATCGGGACACCGCAACAGACAAGTTCCCCATCCCCGGTTCCAAGCACTTCCACAGCGTTTCCGCACCGTTCGCAAACATAAATTTGTCTCAATCCAGTCATTTGTTTTACCTCTTTCTGTTTCATTTTACCTTTTTATTAGACTTGTTCGGAATATAGAAAAAACAGGTATTTTGGTTAAGCAAAAAATCCCGTATTTTTCGACAATTCCAACAACTTACGTCCGTTTCCGAACGAGTCCAAGGACCTATTCGGAAGTTCATCGAAACGAGGCGGTTCCGAATCCGTTGTCAGTACGGCATAAAACGGCCGGTCATCCTCCTTCATCGGAATCCCCCGCAAAAAACGAAATCATCAATAAATTGAGTGTCTCTACTGTTCTATTTTACTCCGACCGTTTGACTCCGTAGGGCAGCGTGTTGAACAATTCGGGAGACGGGCAATTGTATGCGGGGTCCTCGTCTGTGAAAAACGGGTCAAAAGGTCCCGGACGTTGAACGATCGGTGCCGTTTTTATTCGCGGACGCTGACTGATCCAATCAACACCTTGAAAAACCGGATCCTCAATACTCCGCAACTCTTCCTCGCCAATATACGGTCCCATTGCGTCCACCCACAAAATCACACGCAATAAATCATCTCCCGTGACTTTGACATTATTATGCGTTCCACTCCTCATTCGATCAATCAACCGGCTCTTGTAAGATAACTTCGTCATTGCCGGATGCGTTGCGTAACCCGCAGGGTCATTTGTATCATAACCCTCTACCAAAATCGTATCCGCCCAGCCGAAGCCATTATTCGCATTGCGGTCGCCGTGATACGCACCGCCCCAGGACGGCGCACCCAACAATGTCCAATACGGCTCCTTGAAACCATTCGGTCCCGGTCGCAACGTCATATTGAATTTTGCGTAAGCCTTGCTGCTTGAGTCTTCATGGCATTTGCCGCAATATTTATCTAACACGGGTTGCACATACCGCTCATAGCCTACCGAAATATCTTTCCAGGGAACCGGTTGAATATCAGACGGTTGCCGTTTCAGTGCTTTGCCTGAACCTCCTTGCACAACCGAATGGTTATGCGATTCATGACAACCAAGACAACCGCGGTATTCTCCCGGCATCACACCGGTAAAACTCTTCATCGTTTGCAACGCCAGCTGGTCTTTGTCTAATAGTTGGAAATGCAACGCAATTCCGGACGGCGCGGTGAAACTTACACTGCCGTCGTCTTCAATGGGAACCGTGCCAATGATTTTCTTGACACCTTCACTCTGCACCGCCGACACAACCGGTCCCGTACTGATATAAGGACGCTTGTACCAATACGTATAGGTCTTGTGTTCAATGGACCATATCCGCAAGTATTTTGCTTTGTCCTTCAATTCCTGCGGCGCATTATCGTAAACGTTATTGCTGTACAAAACGCCGGTTTTCGGTGTGTTTCGTGTTTCCCAGGTCGGCATTTCCGTCCGGTCGATTTGCACCGGCGGAACAGAACGCGGACGCAACGGTTGAGCGTCAAAAATATTGTGCACGCCTTCGTTGATGATTTCACGGTTACCGTTGGTATCCATTAATAAGAGTATGAATTTTCCGTGCCGGTTTGCGGAAACAAGGAAATCCTTCTCGCTCAACGGATAGGGTGAATAATACGCGCTATAGTTACTGCGGTGATAATCTTCTGTTTCTTTCGGGTCAACAGGACCGTTGCCGCTTTCCGGCCAGGCAACTTCCTGGGTAACTTTTGTCAATCCGTCCGGGAAATTCAACCCCTTCTCCGGATCAATGATTCCGATACTGCCGGCAAACCATTCGTGATGGGCGCTGCCGGTGAACATGATACGCTGACTTCCCGGAATCTGACGGGCATCTTTGAGCAGATCAGGCCACACGGATTGATTTCCCCAAAATGTCTGTACAAGCGTACCGTCTTGATTCATTGTCCATAACGATTGACAACGCCAGAGCGGTTTGTCGGTGTATTCCCAACGCGTGTAAAGGATTCGCCCGTCCGCCATCAGCGAAGGTGTGTATTCCGGTTCGCCGTTACGGGAAACGATATAGAGGTTTTTATCGCCCGGTTTGGTGTCGAGCGGCATTTTCGCCATCACCGGCGCGTTGGTCGGCGGCATGCAGCGAACATACAAATATCCGCGTGTCGTCGTGAACATAATATTTTTTCCATCCGTCAAATAAATCGGATCAAGATCGTCAAACATACCGCTTGTGAGTTGACGGACTTTAGGGGAAGCGATATTGTTTTCATTGAGATTTTGATCCGTCAAATCCACCTCGTAGAGATGAAATGTCTTTTCATTGTGCGGTTTGAAACTGACGAGGAGTTTCTTTGCGTCAAACGAAACGTCATACCGCCAAAAAGTTCCGTGCAACGGTTCCTGCGGTAGAATTTTTGTCTGATGACCGCCGGGGTTCAAACCCTTCAACGCCATCAACCTTCCGCCCGGAACAGCCATATAACCGAGAATATGCCGCGTTTCGTGATGGGACTCGCTGCCTTCGGGATAGGGAGCATCGTTGTAAACAATCGTGTCGAAATTGATCACGGGATTTTTGAACATGATTTCACGTTTGACGGTGCGGACGGCAAAATATAATTCTTTTTCATTTGTCATTTTGTCGTCAGGACGAAACGATTTCGCCCGTTTTTCAAGTTCCTCAAGTTTCTCCGACTCCTTCTTAAACAAGGCGGATCCTAAGCGTTTTGTCAAACGGAGGGCGTATTCGATTTCTTCCAATGCCTTTTGTGCGGTCGGTTCTCCGCCGCACTGAAAGAGCCAGTCGTCTTCAATCGTTTGACGTGATTCGCCGGCGGTACGGTTTCGGGTTTCCGGCGTTGCCGGTACGCGATAAGTTGCCACCGCCTCGTGCTGCCGCGGACGTTCCTGAATCATGCCTTGCATTTCAATCAACGCGGCCTGCAATTCATGGAGCGACATTTTATCATAATCGTTCGCCAGCTTTTCCTTCTTCGCGGCAAGGACTTTATTCTTTGCCTTTTCCCTTTCAGACAAAACGTCCCATTGCATTTGTGTCAACGGAAGGTATTCAAAGGCGCGTTGTTCCAATGTTTTCGTGCGGGCAACCAACTCTTCGCGTGAAGTGATGGCGTTGTCAAACGGACCTTCCTGATTGGACAGAATGTATTTGCTGACTTCTTCGGGAAAATCCTGTTGCAACAAACGGTGTAACTCGACCAAAACCGCTTCGCTTTGCTTGCCTTTGCCGATAAAATGGAACAATGTTTCCTGCAGATCTTTCCCTTTTTGATAAATTTGTTGAGCGGTTGCGATTGCTTTTTTATTGAGGCGGTCTTCTTCATTACCGGTTGCTGACAATTTTTGGATTTCGGCAGCGGACAAGGCTTTGGAATAAATCGAGCAAAAATCAATATTTCCGTTGAAGTGTTCGTAACCGTAGTTTCCGATGTGGATTGATCCTCCTTTTGGGGCGACGTAACCGAATTCGCCTTCCTGGTGCAATGCTCCGATTTCGCGACCGTCAAGATAAGTACGGAGCCAATGTCCGTCAAAAGTTCCGGCGATGACATGTTCTTTGCCGTCGAGTAGTTCTTTTGGGTCAATGATGGAGTCGCATTCGTAGTAATAGTTTCCGCTGCGAACCCCCAACGTCAGGAACCTTGTCCAACTTTTCCCGACACCCGGGACACCGTACGGACTTTGGAAACCGAGCAAGAATCGGAAGTTTCCATCTTCTTTTCGGATGACGTATTGTGTACCGTTGAGTTCTTTGGGTTTGATTTTCGCAAGGAAGGTGACCGTTTTTATTCCTTCCGGCAAGATGTCGGGTGAGGCGGTTTGTTTTCCGTCTGTTCCATTATCCGCCGTCCATGTTTTAACCAAGCCGTTTTCCTCTGCGGCTAACGTGTTGGCAATACAAATCATTGCAAAAAAAGCGGCGAATGGTGTTTTGAGAATGTTCATTTCATTCCTTCTCATTGTTCAGATTAATAGTTTACTGATCCAAATTTCAGAATTATCCGAAAAATAGGGCATCATAAATTGGTTATTTTGATTTCGATTCCTCTCGACTCCTGTCGAAAAGCAAGTTTATTGACATTGTACCGTAATTATCTGCACTTTCCAAAATCGCGGCGAAACCTATCCGCCCGATATTTGACACATTTTATCAAATTTGATGTCGAACTTAAAGACCTCTCTGCTCAAAAGACAAAAGCCGCAATATTGTTATTTCAAAAAGAGAGAGTGGTGACTCAAATAGAGACATGCGTTGTCTTCCGATATGCCTTCGGCCTCCTATTGGAAAGATTTTCTAACAGAGGGCGAACCGAACGGAGTGAGCGTGAGCCTACCGGGATCCAACGCCCTCGCGTTGGCCGCCGGAGGCAAATATTCTCTTTCATACTATGTTTTGCGTTATCCGGTACATAATCTCATCTCTCTTTGTATCAGCACTCTCCAAAAAGACATTATTTTACACCTATTTACTTTACCATTATCTTTTGGGGAAAGAGAGCAGGTAACAAACGAAACATCCATTATACCACTGTGCAATATAAAATCCACCCTCTGTTAAATGACAAACAAACGACAGGTTTCCTCCACCGGACACCTGCTTCCATTGTACCTTACCTTGCAGCAGTCTTCAAGCAGACAACATTGTATTTATTATAGGGCAAAGTCCGCGAGAGACAAATCCTTTACCTGAGACGTTTTTTGACCGTATTTTTTCCCAGTTTGTCTGTTTGCCAATATTCACCGGTATGGACATCAAAGGCGGTAAGAACCCCGTTACCGTAGCAATAGGTGTCAAGACAGATAAGATAGCCGGTGTACAAGACATCTTGGGTTTCCTTTTGAGCGGAGTGTCCCAAAACAGCGACCTTTTTGGAAATATGCGGCCCCGGCATTCGCGTTTTCAAGGACTCCCAACGCAGCACATTCGGAGGGGTTTTTTCCAGCGGTTTGTTTTCGATATAGTTTCCGTGCGTGAAAAAATGATATTCCGACTCGCAGAAATTCAGACACTTGCGTAAAAATTTGAGATGTTCCGACGGAATGTCACTTATGGAACTGACACCGTAACTGTCGAGCGTCTGTTGGCCGCCGAAAGAGAGCCAGTATCCTTCTTTCCAGGTTTCCCCGTCAACAATTTGCAGTATCAATTCGTCGTGATTGCCGAGAATCGGATACAGTCGGCATTCTTCCTGAAGGAACAGCAGCCGGTCAATGACCCCTTGTGTGTCGGGACCGCGGTCCACATAATCCCCCAGCAGCACAAGAGTGTCGTCTTTTTCAAGCTCCAATGTTTGAAGGAGCCGCTCCAGAGCCGGTAAACAGCCGTGAATGTCTCCGATTGCAAGGGTTCGCCCGGACATGTGAAAATCTTAATCCGTGTTAGTCTATGAAATAATGGTGTCATATAAAGTCTAATTGCCGTGAATTATATCAGATTTTTCTGCAAGGGCAATCATAAGGAATTCTTGCGGGGCAAGCCGTCATCGGAGTTGCAAAACCTGCTTCAGGCAGGAAACCGTACGATTTTTGTGCGGAATATTTCGCCCGGCGTTTCTTTTTTTGGCGGAATTGATTGACGGTAAGACAAAATTTGACAATAATAGAGAATATTGATCATGTCAGTTTGTCAACCCGGTCGGACAGGTCGTTATTATGACGCAACAGAGTCTTACACATTTTCATCACAGCGGTGCCGAATTCCTCACCCGGGAAACCAAAGGGCTTTACGAGCCGCACGGTTCCAAAGCTCTGGCCGCGGCGTCGGAAAAGTCCGCTCACGGAAACCTGAATGTCTGCTGGTCTATTGAGGATTGGCCGAAATGGAGGCAGCTCGCCCATGATGTCAAAGCCTATACCGTGGCGCATCTTGATCTCCTGCTGGACCGGTTTGTGCGAAACCTGGAAGCCAAAGGGGTTACGGTCTATTGGGCAAAAGACGCGGAAGAGGCAAACCGAATCGTTCTCGATATTGCAAAAAAGCATGAGGTCAAGACGGTCGTCAAGGGAAAGTCGATGGTCAGTGAGGAAATGGAGTTGAATCATTTTCTCGCGTCGCATGGAATTACGGCTCTCGAAACCGATCTCGGCGAGTACATTGTTCAGCTTGCCCGTCAACGGCCGACGCATATTGTCACGCCGGCGCTGCACTTGTCGGCGGCGGAAATCGGGCATCTTTTCGAAGAAAAGCTGGGGGAAAAATTCACCGACGTTCATGAGGAACTGACGAGGATTGCCCGAAAGAGACTCCGTGAAAAATTCATCACTGCCGATATGGGGATTTCAGGAATCAACTTCGGGATTGCGGATACCGGTTCGTTCTGTCTGGTCGAAAATGAGGGGAACATCGGCCTTTCGACTTCCGCCCCGCCGGTTCATGTCGCTCTGATGGGAATCGAAAAGCTGATTCCGAAGCTGGAGTATTTGCCGCTCTTTTTGAATATGCTGCCGAGAATGGGAACCGGTCAGAAATTGACCAGTTACACGCATCTTTTCAACGGCCCGACGCAGGGGAGAAAAATGTATGTGATTCTGATGGACAACGGCCGTACAGGAATCCTTCAGCAGCCGGAATACCGGACGATGCTTCACTGTATTCGGTGCGGACTCTGTTTGAACCATTGTCCTGTTTATCGGCAAGTCGGCGGCTGGGCTTACGGTTGGGTCTATCCGGGGCCGATGGGAACAATTCTGACATCAAATCTTGTCGGAATTGAAAAAGCGTCGTCATTACCATTTGCGTCGTCTTTATGCGGAGCGTGCAGTGAAATTTGTCCTGTCAAAGTCGATCTTGCCCACATGCTGGTAAGACTCCGTAAAAAGGCGATCGACAAAGGGACAAAAGCCCGAACACTTCTTGACCGGATGATTTGGAAGTCTTACGCCATGGCCATGCAGGGAAATTTCCGCTTCAAATCCCTGATGTTCGCGATAAAAACGGGAATGCGGATTATAAAGTTCCTGCCGTGGCATCCCGACAAGCTCGGACAGTGGACTCGCGGGCGTGCTCTCCCGAAAATTCCGCAGGAACCGGCATTTCGTGACTGGTGGGAAAAAAACCGCAAAAATCAAAAGAAAAACGAATCGTGAAAACATTGAATCCTAACTGTGTTGGACTTCTTTTGTTCAGTCTCTTTTCGATTTCCGCTGTGGCCGTCCATGCGGCGGAAACAGGGATTGACCGTATTGACGTTGGAATTTACGGCATTTATAAAACCGGTTACTGGGTTCCGGTAACCGTTTATTTTTCGACAGCGGCTTCCGAGGAGGGTGACCTTGTCGCGGAAACCGTCGATTCTGACGGGGTGCCGGTGGAATATCTGTCGCGATTTTCGAAGGGAAGCGATCATGCCGTCGTGTCTGTGCGTCCCGGACAAAAAGGGGCCGCGATAAAAGTCACTTTAACGTCTTCGAACCAGCGTGAGGAAAAGATCATTTTGCCGAAAGGAAATCCCAACACCGCAATAACGCAAAAGGATTTGTACAAAGAGGTTGCGTCAACATCACAGTCGAGATTTTTACTGCCGGTCGATTCGGACAGACCGGTTTATCTCGTTTTGTCGAGCGGCAATCTCGGAATTCAGGAGGCTCTTGACCTGATGGAGAACCGCGACTCGGCACGGCCGATTCTTGTGCCGATCACCTCTTTCGCGGATTTGCCACAGGAGGCTCTCGGGTATGAATCCATCGACACGGTGATTCTCAGCACGGAACCGGAGATTTACAACGGCATGACGGCACAATCGAAACAGATTGCGGCACTGAAAGAATGGCTGCGGCTCGGCGGACATGTGATTTTCGCCGCCGGAAAGTCGAGTGAACCTTTGATTGCCGGGGAAGACGCTCCGCTCGCCGCGTTTCTGCCGGGAACATTTGAACGGATGACGACATTACGGTTGGCGTCACCGTATGAAATTTACGCCGCGCCGCTTCAGCCGACCGGAAGCACTCCGATGAACATGACCGGAAGCGATGACGCTCCGTTTCTTGAAGTCCCGTTTTTCCGCGATGTCCAAGGGAAGGTCGAAGCTCAGGAAGGAGACTTGCCGATTGCCGTGCATTCCTCGTACGGGCTGGGACTGCTGACTTATTTTGCCGGCGACCTTGAGAAAGCCCCGCTCTCCAACTGGAAAGACCGCCGTTTTCTCATTGCCCGGCTCTTCGGTGTCAAGGAACGCCGTCCCGAGCAGCCGTTTTACTCAGGGCAAGGGATGATTCACCTCGGTTATCACGACCTTGCCGGTCAGCTCCGCAGTGCCTTGGAGCGTTTCCCTGATGTCAGGGTGATTTCATTTTCCGTACTGGTGGTGTTTTCCGTGTTTTACATTCTGATTGTCGGCCCCGGCGACTGGTTTGTTGTGCATAAACTTCTCAAGCGTCCGAAACGGACATGGGTCACGTTTCCCTGTTGGGTGATTCTGTTTTGCGGACTTGTCGTGGTGATCGCAGGAATGTTCCGTACCGGTCAAACCGTTCTCAATCAGGTCGACCTGATCGACATCGACACGCGGTCGGGAACGGTCCGCGGGACAAGCTGGATGAGTTTTTACAGTCCGAAAACGGCGGAATACAATCTCCGTTATCAGCCGTGGACCGCAAATCCTGAGGAAAACGCCGGTCTTTCCGCGCGGTTTGCGTGGTTTGGACTTGCCGGAAACGCTCTCGGCGGCATGAGTGCCAAAACCATGAACTTTGCCCAATGGGAAAAACCGTACGGGATGAACTCCTCAGCGGAAATCACGCGGCTTCCGATGCTTACCGCGTCAACGAAGAGTCTGACGGCGAACTGGTTGTCAACGGCCAAGGATCTGTTCGCCGGTGACCTCACGGAAGTGGACGAAATCCCGTCGGGACACATCATCAACACACTGGACTGGGATCTGGAGCAATGTTTTCTTGTTTACGGCCGTTGGATGATCGAATTGAAAACGGTGGCCGCCGGAGCACTGATCGAAGTGAATTCCTCGTGTAAACGCCGCGATTTACGGACGGTACTCGCCGGAGGACAGCATGTTTTCGACGACGACCGGATCGGAAGCCAGAGGTACGCCGGAAGATATAACGCGGAATCCGCCGATATTCCCTACATTTTGCGGACAATGATGTTTTATTCCGCGGCAGGCGGGCAAAAGGAATTTGTCCTGCAAAACGGTTATCAGCAAACCATTGACATGAGCCGTCTTTTGCTGACGCAGAACGCCATCTTTATCGGCATCGCCAAACCGAGAGACAAGGCTTCTTTCGGCTCGCAGATTTTTCGGACAGATGGAGCGATGGATGGAACAAGGATTGACGCTTCGCAGAAAACGGTGATTTTCCGTGCAGTCTTCCCGATCGACCAACGTGCGGACGTTGGATCCCGGTAGCCTCCCAGCTACGCGGTCGGCATGCTCACACTCACTTCGTTTGATTCGCCCTCTGTTAGAGAATTCTTTCCACTGGAGGCCGAAGGCAACTGCGGTGAAGCAGCACGCTTCCGTTATTAAACACGGCATTCCTTGCCGATCACGAATTTCCGCCAATGTCACATCGGGTGTTGCTTCGACGATTTGTTTGAGGGGTTCGCGATGTTCTGCGAGTTTCGGTTTCGGACCGGTCTTTGGTTGGAGCGGTTCGATGGTGCCGCCGAAAAAGCTTTACTGGCGTCGTTGTTTTTTGCCAAAATCAAAAAAGACAGTGGCGATGGTGGAACGCCCGACCATTCCTTTTGGAGCTATTGTCAATAGTTGTGTATGAACGTATTTGAAGAAGGTTTGGATTTTTGAAAAATGTTGAAGTGTTTTCGATGTTCAATTTTCTTTTAAGGGAATCCAGGGCGTCTTCCGTGACGCAACGTTTTTCTCCTTGGTGATCTCTTTCGCCGCTTCGAGCATTTGACCATCGTTCGGCATGACGGCGGCCTCACCGTTGACGAACGTTACTCCTGCGGCAACATGCTGCACCAGGTGTGGAGCGTTGAGGCGTCGCCGGCGTCCCTGAGCCTGTTGTGTCAGTTTGAAAAGCATCAATAAATACGTCTCGCGGCTGCCGCAGCCCTTCGATTTGTACGTGCGATGCTTCACTGTCGCAAACATGCTCTCAATCGGATTCGTCGTTTTCAGGCTCGCCCCATGTTCCGCCGGAAAATCATCAAACGTCAAAAGCGTCCCGCGATCCTTCAACAAACACTCGACCGCCTTCGGAGATTTCGCGGCAAACACGCTTTCAAAATGTTTCCTCTCCTTGATCGCAAGTTCCCGTGTCGGTTGTTGTTCGATCTCGCGAAGCATCGCGATTGTCACGCACCCGAGGTTGTCGGATTTCAATTTCTCCGACGCCGGTCAAAAGGCTTCGTTCTTTGCTGTGGCCGTTGCGGACGATTTGTTTGTGACCTTGCCCGTCGCGAACGGACTCGTATTTTGCGAGGTGCCCGGCGATCTCACACTCCAACGCTTCGGTCAGGAGTTTCCCGGCTCCAAGCCGTGCGAGTTCGGTGACCAGGTCCCCAAACTCCGGCATCGGTGCGATGGAAAGCGGCACTCCCTTTTCTGCGTCGGCGACGAAGCGTAACAAACTTGGCACGACTCCTGACCATTTTTCATTGGCGACGGATGATTTTTGATCGACGACCGGCTTGACTTCCGACTTTCTGTTAAACTTTTTCATAGCGGTGGTTCCTTGTAAAATGATGCTTTTTACTTCACCATTTTCCAATAACCCCGCTGCTTTTTCAACTCATACACAACTTTCGAGTATAACTCTAATGATTACGCCCACCTGCGGCTGGGGCGACGGACGGGCCGTTCTTCGCCGCCTTGCGGATTCCGTCAATCCGGTCGCGAGCCGCGACGGGCGGCAGCCTCCCGGCACTTTCGTGCGGTCGGCATCGGTTGGATCATCTTTCCAACCGCTTGCGATCAGGGATCCGACGCCCTCGCGTTGGCTGCGTCTGATTATTGACTGTTTTGTTTTTATTGGTTCACCATTCATTTAACTCGCTTTCGGCGTGCTTCAAGGAGTGCCTCGACGAAGCTGAACGGCTTTTGATCGTCGGCCGGCGGTTCCGCGCGGGCCGGCTTCGATTTCGGATCTTTCATTTCGGCGATTTCGAGGAGGTTTTCCGGCTTCGGGATCGGTTGCATGGCTTTTTTGAGGTCCAGGGCGAATTGTTTTTTGGTCCGGCATTTACCGAGTTCATAGCCCAACGATGCGAAATGAGCTTTGACGGCCCCGTGAAAATAGACGCAGAGGAGTTTGTAGCGGTTGGCCCGGACCGCCCGCATTCCGTCCGCGAGCATTTGTTCCAGGACGGAGTCGGAGATGAGGCAGTGGGCGTATCCTTTGGCGGTTTGTTCGATGAGGTCGGGGCTGACGGATTTTTCGGTGAGCCGCCGCTGGAGCATGTTTTTACAACGGAGAAACCGGACGCCGGCCTCCCCGGATATTTCCAATTCATCCAAACTACAATATTTTATAATTTTATTAACTCAAGTTACGCATTCTTGACAAGACGTTGGAATAAAAGTACGATGAATCTATTATGAGTGAAAACCTATTGGATTTATATAGTGACTATCTGTTGGTAAGCACCAGGAAAGCAACGGCAACCGGGTTATCGGAATTAGTGAATAACGCAATAAGCCATGACCGGATACCCCGGTTCCTGGCCGGGGAAGACTTGAACGGG
>JAISQK010000050.1 GCA_031274255.1 Planctomycetaceae bacterium
CCCCCCCCCCCCCCCCCCCCCCCCCCCCCCCCCCCCCCCCCCCCCCCCCCCCCCCCCCCCCCCCCCCCCCCCCCCCCCCCCCCCCCCCCCCCCCCCCCCCCCCCCAAATGATCGCATCGGTACAGGATACGGCACTCAACGGAGCGCAGGTGACGGCAGCTCTCGATATTGTCACACGTGTTTCTTCCGGCGAACTCTCTTCGGTTTCGGCGATCGCGATGCTGCAGAACTTTTTCCGGCTTTCCGAAGAGGAAGCCAATGCCATTATTATTCCCGCAGTAAAGAATTAAAAATGCCGAAAAAAATATTTGCCAAAGGAAAAATCAGCAAGAAGGACAAGAAGGTCCTTTTTGCCTCGTCGAATGTGAAGATCACGGCGGATGCGGAGGGGTTGACCAAATTCCGCATCGTGGCCTACACAGGGGGCGAAATGAGATGGTGGCACAACGATGTGCCGCGGGTGTGCGATTTGACCGGAGCGAAATTTGCTACGGCGTCCTTGCCGATTTTACGCGATCATTACGACGGCTGCATTGTCGGGCACACGACGGAAAACCGGATCGAGAACAATCAGGTGATTTTATCCGGCGTGATTTCCGGGACAGAGTATTCCGCGAAAGAAGTCGCGGACACGGGAAAAAACGGGTTTCCGTGGCAGGCGAGCATCGGGGCGGATTATGAGACGTTGGAAACGTACAACGAAGGTCAGGCGGTGACGGTCAACGGCCGCGTGTTCCGTGGACCGTTGGAAGTGGTCCGGGGACTGACGATTTACGAGACATCATTTTGTGTGTTCGGAGCGGACGGCAAAACTTCCGCTCAGGTTTTTGCCAAAAAAAACAAGGTTACGAAAGGAAGTGTTATGAAAACTTTTGAAGAATGGGCGGATGAAAACGGACATGACTTGTCTGTTTTGACGGAGCAGGAAATCGAAACGCTCCGTGTCGAATACGACGCCTGGGTACTTGAACAGGAGACGGTTGAAGCGGACGACGACAAGAAGGACGAAAACGGGGAACCGGATTCGGACGAGGAGGATGAAGAGAAGAAGACGGAAGCCGGCAAGGGGAAACCCAAGAAGATTTCCGCGTCGAATCCTCCGAAGCATGTCGCCAATATCCGCAGCGACATAGTGAAGGAAACGAAACGGATCAACGCGATCCGCAAAATCAGTGCGGGAAAATATCCTGCACTGGAAGCGAAAGCGATTGAAACGGGGATGTCGGAAAAGGATTTTGAGATCAAGATCCTTAAAATCCAGGCAACGCAAAACCGCAAGCCGCCGATGCGGTCTTATTCCGCTCCGGATGCCCCGCAGTGGGAGAGCGTCTTGCAAGCGTCGGCACTCATGGCATACGGCACGCAGCCAACGCGTATGGAGAAACTCGGCTATGATCAGAAGGTCATCAATGCGGCAATGGAGTCTCCGAACCGGAATGTCGGTCTCCGCGGGATCATTGCCGCGTGCGTCCAGTCGTCAGGCGGACATCTGGAAGCGGGTCTTTCGCCGTCGTCGTTTTATGATAACGCGAGAAACGAGTTGAACCGGCACCGGATTCAGGCGGCGGGGAGTTCGTTCAGTACGCTCTCGCTTCCTGGGATTCTTTCCAATATCGCGAACAAATCGCTGTTGGACGGCTATCAACTGATGGAGCCGACAATTTTGAAAGTGGCGAAGCAGTCCACCCATAAAGATTTCAAGGGGATGACGTCGTACCGTTTGGGATCGGACGGCGACTTCCGGAGAATTCCGGCCGGTGGACGGATTCAGTCGATGGGGCTGTCCGAGGAATCCTATGAAAACAAGATTGAAACGTGGGGGCGGCTGATCCAGCTCGACCGTCAGATGATCATCAACGACGATCTCGGAGCATTTACCAATCTGCCGCGGGAACTCGGTATGAAGGGGGCGAGAACATTGGAACGCGAAGGCTGGCAGGCGTTGCTCAACGGACTCGGTACGTTGTTTACTGCGGCACACGGCAACACGATGACCACGGCGTTGAGCGTGGCGGGATATAACCAAGCCGCGGCGTTGCTTGCGAAAACGCTGATCGCGAAGGATGAATATTCCGGCTTCCTGGGCAAGTATGTGATCGTGCCGACCGAACTGGACGCAACGGCCAACGAGCTTTACACGTCCACCACTCTTTATGAAACGACCGGTAACAACCCGGTGTACAACAAGTATGAGCCGATTGTCGCCCCGTACTTCAGCGGTACGCCGAAGAAACCGGCGACGAACGGAACAACGCAATGGATCCTGATGACGGATCCGAATCTTGCTCCGCTCATCGATCTTGCCTTGCTGGACGGAAAGCTGGAGCCGACCGTGGAGGATGAGACCGCGGCGTTTGACGTGCTGGGTGTGCAGATCCGAGCGTACTTTGATTTCGGCTTTGGTCTGATGGATTGGCGCGGAGCGGTGTACAGTTCCGGCACAACGCAGCCTGTTTGATGAACGATGATCAATGTCAAGCATACTACCTGATATAGACGGACAAAATCCGAGTGATGACTGGCAAGACATGCCTGATATTGCCGTGGAGATTCCGTCTGATGTGTGGAGTGATTTACCAAAAATAGAAACGAATTCAAATAGAGAAGAGGATATTATGGCTATTGCAATTGAATGGCGGATGGGGGAACAGGATCAGATCCATTTTACTCCTGTTGCCGACACGCCTGCCGGAACACCGGTGGCGTTGAGTACCAATCTTGTGGTGATCCCGATGCTGGACATCGCGGGCGGAACACTGGGCAGCGGTGCCACGGCCGGTCACTATGAAGGTCCGAAGGGAACGGCGGCGGCCATTGCGGTCGGCACGCCTGTTTACTGGGATGCCACGAACAAAGTGATCACGGCGACAGCGACGGGGAACACCTATCTCGGCGTTTCGACGAACGCGGCCGCGGCGGCGGACACCAGCGTGAATTTCCAGTTGCGTCAGCGAACTTTGGCTGTTGCGTAAATTTATAAAAGACGCGGCGTTCCGCGTCTTGTCATCAATTCATTATTATTTTTTGGTGTTTCATGAAAAGATTTTTAAAAGAAAATCTGTTTGATATTGTCGTTATTGCGGCATGTTTTATGATTCTTGTTTTTGTGACAGCGTATTGTCATGTTTTTTCGCAGGAAATCACGGGCTTGGACACGCTGCAAACAGGACGGCTTTACACGTACAACGTCAGCGGTGAGGGACTGGATCAGCAAAGCATCCTTGTCCTCGGGCAGGAGTTTGATGTCGAGTACGCGAACGGATCCGCGTTTATCGTGCCGCAAAAGACGGGGGTGTTGTACATCGTCGGAACCGGTCTTGCGGACGGCAAGGTGTTCTCCGTGAGCAAGTCGGTGATTGTCCGGGCGGGAGCGGAACCGGAGCCTCTTCCGCCCGATATAGTTCCTGTGCCTCCCGAAAAAACGGTTGAAGAGAAACTCGCCGAGGTGTCGCGGAAGGCGATGTCCGGCGTGACATCAGCGACCAAAGAAAGGGAGATGGCCGCGTTACGCAGAGCGATTGATGATACGTTGACGTTATTTAAAACGCAGGACATGACGAACGAAAAGACGCAGACGTTCTTCCGCGAGTCGCTCCGCAAGAAAACATTACAGGAACTCGGTGCCGTCTCCACTGCGTCCGTGTCCCGATGGCAGGACTGGGACAAGACCGTTTCGGAATTTCTGAAAGAACTCCCGCCGGAAAATCTTCGGAAGTATTACGAGGTGATCCGCGACACGTTCCCGGCGATTGCACCCTCGGAAAGGAGGCGGACACGATGAAACTTATCAAAAGACGCGGCTGGAATCATGAGATCGAGCCGCAATCCTACGAGCGGCTTTGTGCGTCGGAGCATGCCGCCGTCCTGAGTGCGGAGGAGACAAGAGACATTATCGCAGACAGAATCAAAGCGGTTTCTGAAAGTTTTTCGTTCGACCGCGACGTGTTCGCGAAAACCAACTACGTCAACGATGCGGCGAACTATCAACTCCTGCCTGTCCGCTACCAGCAATGCAACGACTGCACCGCTCACGGGGTCGCCGCCGCGGTCCAGGGCTGGCAGACGATTAATACGTACCTCGGCTTCAAGGAGCAAACGGCCTTTTTGGTTCATCGTCCGTTTTGCTATTCCTGGGCATACGGGTCATTGACCAAAGAATCCGGCGACGTCGGACGCTCCATTAGCTGCATGCTGCTTGGCGTGTCGGAAGTCGGCGTCCTGCCGGAAGATCAGATTGAGATTGGACACGAATATTCCGCAAAGGTGGTCAAAGCGTGGTGTGTCAAATACCGCGACATGGATTCCGCTCCGTTTGCAAGATATATCCCGCTGGCGAAACAATACAAGGTGACCGTCGGCAACATCGGACGCGACGCCGATTTGTTTGTTGATGCGTGCCGTGCCGGGCTTGCGGTGGTTTACGGAGCGGTCTATTATCCGTCGCGGCTCAACGGCAACACCTGGACCGCCTCAACAGGGGGCGGGCACTGTCAAGCGGCTTACGGATGGAAGCAGGACGGAACCATCGGCATCGAAAACAGCTGGAACGACGGCTTCGGCTGGGCGACGAAAGACATTGTGAAGCGTATGACCGCGGGGCGTTATTTCGACGCCTTCGCGATTATTGACATGGAACCGAGGCCGGCATCAAAACCGAATTGGGAACTGATACCGGGATGGGCTGAATTTTAACCACTGAAAGAAGGAAACTCAAATGACTGATCAAACTGAAAACAAACTGGAACAACTGGCGGCCGCACTGAAAAAGCTGGACATCGAAACACAAGACGAGACTCAGGGAGAGCCGAAATATTCCGGGCCGGTCCTGGACTGGATCAGCGGGATTGGTACTGATTTTGCGATCAAGTATCTCTTGAAACAATTGGCCTCTCAGGAAACGCGAGAACAACTGCACGGATTTGTCCAGTGGATTGCGGACAAGACCAACGCATCCATTGACGCCGTGATTGACCAGATCATTGCAAGGTACGTACTGTAAAAAAGGACAACATCAATGGAAAAGATGATGCTTGGTATTGCGATCAGCGTTTACGGCGGTGCGGCGATAGTCTCGCGATGGCTGATCAGCCACGAAGCCGCATTGCCGCTGGGACAGGCCGGCGGAATTGAAACGGGATTTGTTCAAAAGATTCTCGATTACGGGCTTTCTGGCGGGATCCTTGTCGGGGCGTATTTTATCGCAAGATATTTGATCGACCGGATCGGGGACCGTCTCGAAACACAAATCAAGACGACGGAAACGGGAATCCGCAGCGACATCACGGAACTGAAAAACACGGAGAACGAAATCAAAAACATCGTTGAAAGATGGAAGGAATAGCATGGACACTTACAAATCCCACATGTGTGTTTTCATTTGTTTTCTGTTTTACATCTCCATCGTGATTCTTTCAACGATGCAGATTGTCCAAACGAAAAGAATGATTCAGTACGCCGAACGGAACTATCAGGACATTCAGGTTTTTATCGAGGAAGTCCGGCAGCTTCATGAATTTGAAAAGGAATGGCGGACGGAAGAAAAAGCATTTATTGACGCATTGGAAAAGAAAACGGATTGACGGAATCCGCAGGGTTGCAGACATCGACCTGTCCGTCGAGCCAGACGCAGGTGCTCGAAAACAGCGTTGAAAGACTACGTGATATGGAAAATCTCTGACAGCCGGGAAAGACCGGCATTTTTGAAACATGAAAGATGAAGGAGAATAAACAATGCCCTTGAATGATGAAACGCTCACACTGGCGAACGGTGACGAAGAGACGCTGGGAAAAGTATTGCAGCGGGTGCAGGATAACGTCCATGTGCTGAAAACCGAATTGGACAACACGCCGGAACCTACCGCTCCCGTTCCAGTCGTGCAAACGACCGGCCAATCGACTACTGACGTCATGTCGCAAAAGGCGGTGACGGATGAACTGAAAGACAAGGCAAACACAAACGAAGTTCTTGAACTCGTAACAACCGCTGTATCGTATTATGTCAACGCAAGCACTGGAAATGATGCCAATGCCGGAACGTCAGCACAAACAGCTTTTCAAACGCTCGACAAAGCATTGGAGCAAATTTCAGGAAAGAATTTTGAAGCGGGTTGTACAGTAATGTTAAATTCGGATGTTCCTACTGACCATGTTTATACAATCCCTGTTTACGGGGGTACGTTAAGTTTAGTCGGTTCTTTATCGTCTGATTATATAATAGGCAATGTTTATTGTAGATTTCAGAATCACGGGACTAAATTTAGTCTTAGAAATTTAGTTTTTAATGCTACATCAACTTTGCCCGGATTGGATATTGGCGAAATGGCGAATTGTACTATCGCCAGTTCGAGATTTGTTTGTAATACCGAAAACTCAATCGGCATCAGAGCTAACTACGTGAGTGGTTTATTGATCAATGATACGCTGTTCACCGGTAACAATAGCGGGTCAGGATTGTCTGCAAGCTGGAGCAATGTCAGTCTTTACGGGAACACTACATTCACAAAGAATGCGGCTGCTTGGATTCCGGTAACTGTTTCCGGTTCTACGGTTTTCCACGGAACTGCTGTTGTAATGAATGGCACGAACTCAAGTTCCGATAAAAGTATTTGGTACTCAATCATTAATGCGTCAAGGGTCTTTTTTGCAGACGGTTCCCAGCTTCCGGAAATGCCGCTCAATGATTCCATGCAAAACAGCATCACGGAGATCATGGCGGAATTTGAAACCGGCTTTTTCAAGTACCGCGAGATTCTTGTCACCGGCACGGGGTCCGATGCGGACGTGACGTTTGTTCCCGCGGGAACGGCGGGATCCGTGAAACCGGCGTATCTGTTCAGCGAGGCTCCGGCAGCCGACCCGCCGGATGTCGCGGAAGGCGACATTGCCGTACTGACCCATTCCGCGACATCCGCCTCCTTTCTGGTGTACACCGACGGCTTCTGGGAACAGCTCGGAACACCGGGCGGCGGCATCACCATCGAAGACGGGACGATCTTCTCCAACAAAAACGGAGAGGGCTGGTACTGGTTTGAAGGAACGTGGAACCGGATCGACACGGGCGTGGAAGGATTGCAGGGCGGCACGACGGGGCAGGTCCTCGCCAAGAAAAGCGATGCCGACAACGATTTCGAGTGGCAGGACCCCGCCGGCGGAGGGGCCTCGACCGTCATGATCCCGAGGGCGAAATTGTCTGCAACCGAAGAAGTTCTCAGAAACTGGTCTGGAAATAATAATACCAGTCATACGATGACAAAATCCGGGTATGTTCAGGTGCAAGGCGTCTATTCGAACAGCCATATGATATATCTGGCTGTCAACAGTGTCATAATTTTCCAGCTTCAGTTTGATAGACTCGGCGGCAGTTATTCTTCAGCGTCGCCCTGGTTTTTTGTGAAATCCGGGGATGTTGTTTTGGCGTCAACATCCGGCGGCACGGGAAAGCTTGTCTACCGTCCGGTAGAATTGGTACCCTATACGGCCGCAGAATAAAATAAAACAATGACAGTTGCGTTACATAGTACGAAGGAGACATTGCGAGGCTGTTGAATGCCTGCTTGCAGCGTTTGCAGGCGGCAACAATCATTTGCCCTGATTCAGCCGGTCGACAGCCTCACGATGTCCCCTTGCAACGGCAACGAATCAACCAACCAGAGAGATAAAAAAATGAACCGAATTTTACAAGCCGGTAACAATCAACACGGACGGCGAGGAGGCCGTTGCGGATTTCGTACAGCCGACCGGTGCACACGATGCCTACAAGAAAGGCGACAAGGTGAGATATAACAACAAGCTCTACGAGTCCCTGATTAATGCGAACGTGTGGTCTCCAGACGTCAACCTTTCCGGATGGAAACTTTTATAATGTGGAACTTTGACAGTAATTTTTGACAAGGAGCCGCCATGACATTTTTGCCGATGCCGGGAATCGCCGGCCAGACGCCCTCCGACGAGTGGCAGGACATGCCCGACCTCGCCGGGCAGACGCCCTCCGATGAGTGGCAGGATATGCCGGGGATTGACGGGTATGTTATCGTCAGGCCGTATTATAAGGACATGTTTTATCTTCACGGTAGCTATGTTTATTCCCGCAAAGAGAGCAATTTGAATATCTGGAATACAGGAGTGGTGCAAGATGCAGTCAACACGTGATTTTTTCCGTGAAACAGCGACCTCGTTTTTTGCGACAACAGGGAGATTTGTCAACGATGTTCTTGCATCAGCGGATGACTTTACCGAGATTCATTATACTGTGTTCGAGCAGGACAGCCCATTAGACAACACGGGGATTCCAGTGGAATATTTTACGGAGATTCCGCTCGACAAAACCAAGGTATTATTTGAGACGCTGCAATCTACGAGGCTTCATGATAAATACGGGAGCAAGCCGGTGACATTCAATTTCCTTGCGATACTGTCGCCGTTACAGGTGACAACAGACGGTGTTATTGAAAAGAAGTATCCGTTTCCAAATATCGGCAAGTGTTACAAGGTGGTGTTCAGTTTCATTTCGGCGGATCCTGAGATTCCCGATTTCACCTATCAAGAGATCGGGTATGCAGTATGAACGGTTACGAAGATGAACTCGAACATTGGGAGGCACTGCGGGAATGCCGCGGCGTGACGGTGATTTACCGGCGAGGAACATCGGGGATTGAATTCACCGCGGTTCCGTCCGGAGGCTCAAACGATCAGTATTCTTTCGCCAACGCTCCGGTCATGCAGGATGAAAGCAAATCATTCCTGGTCAAGATTTCCGACATGCGGAATTTTTATCCTCCGCAAAAAAACGATGTCATTGAAGTGAAAGAATGGAAAACAAACCGGAGTTATGATGTGAAGCCGCTCTCCAACGGAGCATGTTTTACAGACAGCGGAAACCATAACGTCATGATACGGATCCATGTGATCAGGAGTTAAAAAAATGAGTCGTGAGGAATGGCTGGCAAAGGTTAAGTCGGAAGGTGCGGCAAGAAGAGCAGCTAAAAGAGCGGCACGATTCGGTGCGTTCGGCATTGATATTGAAATTGATCTTTCGCCATTGGATGAAATCATCAGGGAAATCCAAAAGATTTCCGACGTGTTCCTTTCCGGAGAAATCGAAAAGAATATCATGCCGAAAGCTCTTGATTTGATGGTCAACTCAATCAAGAGCAATACTCCGAAAGATACCGGTTCACTTCGCTATTCCATGTCCTCTAAAGTCAAATCCTACAATGGAGGAATCCTTGTCGTCGGAATCGTTGGAGCGGATGCAAATTACATAGGACCGAAAAACAGGAGACCTGCCAATTATTTTCATCTGGTAGAATTAGGACATAATATAACCATAGGGAATTATGTTGGAATGAAACATTTGAACAAGATGAGAAACTGGTTGTTTAAATGGAGAAACACTCCGGTAAAAACACAATGGAATTCCATAAGAAAAGAAGTGGAAGAAAATGAAAGAAGAGTTAAGGGTTTTGTTCCCGGTAGATATTTTGCACTGAAAGCAATTAATTCTCAAAAATCACAGATTCAGGAGATATTCCGGCAAGGGTTTGAGGAAATTTTAAGAAAGGCGCAAAGTGGCAATTGATTTTTCGCAGATCGCATTTGAAGCCGTTCAACCTTTGAAAAACAGTGTGGACGAAATCGCGATTGATATTCCATCGGATTTACGGTTTGACAAACGAACCATGATTCTTGTCGGAGAAAGTGATCATGAACCGAATGAAAGTGATCTGACTGTTCAGGCTTACTGGATTTCCACTATTGAAATTCTTGTCATGGGGCCGGACCGGACGCGGTGCAGAGATCTTTGCTTGCAGGCATTTCAGTTGATTGCCGAGAAGTTTTATTCCATGATCGACCGCGAGAACGGACCGATCCACGACATTGCACGGGGAAACAAATACATCGGAGCCGCCGCATTCGGCGGCGTCCTGATCGACGGGTATGGTGCCCGCCGAACACTTTTGATCCATAACACTTTGGAGCCATAAAAAATGAGCACGACAGGAACTCTTTTAACCACCAATATCAGCCCGTCGAAGCCGCTGGTCAACAACGGCGTGCGGGCCATTTTCGGCGTGTACGCGCCGACATCCGGAGGCGGCGGGACGTACACGGCGGACCTCACCAAGAACTTTCTCTACGGTCTTACCGCGGAGGATATTTCGGTCGGCGAGACCACCTACGATCAGATCGAGCTTTCCCTTTCCGCGATTCAGGGATTGACCAAACGATTTCTCGAAGGGGAAAAAACGGGCGGCGACATCACGATCAACTTCAAGCCGGATCCCGGAATCATTCTCCGTGATCCGCCGCCGATCCCGATGGAGGATGGTCTCAAGATGGAGCCGCACGGCGTTTTGTGGATCGGGTTTCTTTCGTCCACGGACACGACAATTCTCATCCCGTATATTGAGGCACCCGTTAATATCAAGGGCAAGGACGGTCTGACGTGGACGAAGAACACGGAGATGACAAGCGCGATCACATTTGGTCAAACCGGTGACGGATTACGGCTCGGACGGGCGAACATTAATAAGCAGTTGGACTATACCGCACCGGTCTAAAGAAAAATTTTTAATAAGGAGTAAATGATGAACTTTAATTTTGTACCGCGGATCGCGGAAGTCGATTGCCATGAATGGGATTTGGCGGAAGGCGAAAAGATTTACGTGAAGGAGCCGAACGCCGGGGAATTCGCGTTGTTCGAGCATCTTACAGGGATGCTCCATTTCGTCGGGACGAATGACGCGGAGCGGCGTAAGATCTATGCAAAAATCGCCGTGCTGCTCTGCTGTGATCAGAACGGCAAGCTGAAATTTTCCGAAGAGCAGATTCCTCTGATTGCCCAGGGGAACAGCAAGCCGCTGCGTCGGATCGCCCTGAAGGTGTCCGACCTTTCCATGCTTGATGAACAGGAAGAAAAGGAACTGGAAAAAAACTGATTGCCGAGCGTGATGAGGGAACTGTACACCCTGACATCACGCGGATGCACTTTCAAACCGTGTTCGGTCTGGGCGCACTTGATAAGATTTCCGCCTCCGAATACAAGAGGTGGGAGAAATATTTTGATGTTTTCGGACCGGTCTGGTGGAAGCGTGACGATTGGAATTTTGCCAACGTGATCGACAGCGTGGTTGGATCACGTAATACGTCACCGAAAACGTTTTTGCTCAAATTCAAGCGGGAATCAACGGATCAGCGGAATCAATCCGTTCTTATCGTGAGTGCTTTCGGAGGATTGCCTCCGGAAGATATTTCAGAAATCAGGGAGGCGGCGGAACTTTATTAATGATTACCAGAGCGGTTTATTAATATTAAAACGTCTGTCATCGTCCTTGTCACGGTAATATGGACGAATTGGTTTATCCTTGTTAAGATACAATTGGACAATGACAGCAATTGCAAACATAATAAATACAATGAAAGCATACAATTCAAAACTCATTTTTTAACTCCTCCATATTTATTATAGCAAAAACACACCCGGTTTGCGACAGAAATCGACGGAAATTCTTCATTTTTTGAAAAAAGATTATTGAACGGTAAACGATATGGCTAAATCCATTTCAAAGCAGTCATTTCTCTTGGACGCCAATGGAGGTCCGCTGATCGGCGAACTCACCAAGGTACAAAAGCAGCTTGGTCTCGTCCGGGACGAAGCGGGGACACTCCGCAATTCCCAGGGGCAGGTGGTCGAGGGTCTCTCCAATCTGAAGGTTGCCACGGGGCAATACATTGACGAAACCGGCACGCTTCGCAATTCGCAAAATCTTGTGATACAGGGATTGTCCCAGGCAAAGGTGTCGATGGGGATGTACCTTGACGAACTCGGACGATTACGGAACCGTGAAGGGGAACTGGTTCAGACACGGCAACAGTTGCTAAAACAACAAAAAGAAATTGAAAAGCAGGAAAGATCGCAAGAAAAAGCAACCGAAGAAACATCAAAGAGTTTAAAGGAGTTGGGAGATGGATTAACATGGGCAACGAACCTTATGATAACTTATTCTGCGGGAAGCGGTAAATCGTCGCAAAGTATGCGTGCTCTTGCAGCATCCGCGGGAGTCTTTGCGTCTGCTGCGAATACTATCCCGAAAGTGATTTCTTATCTGACGACTCTCAGAACCGCAACAAATTCACAGACCGTCGCTCAAACGTTACTCAATGCCGTAACAGGAAACTGGATGACGCTGCTGGTCGGAGGATTGGCGGCAGGCGGAATGTACGCCTATGTCTCTTCAATGGAATCGGTAAGCGAAAAGACGGAAACATCGACGGGTAAAATTGATTCCATGAGCGAGGCGGTGAAACGTTTATACATGGAAGCGGATAAACTCGGACATGCAAATTGGGGAATAGAGGAATTATCCAATGTGATCGGGGACATGACAAAATCATCCCAGGAAAATCTTATGGATAAACTCATGAAGATGTCGCAGGATATTGAAAACCGAAAACGTCAGTTAAAGTCGGTTGGCGATTCCATCATATCCATTCAGGATTTAATAAACAAGCAAACGGATAAAGGCTCAAGCTGGATGAATTTAGGTTTGGGTGACACGTCTGGAAATGCCGCAGCAGCAGAGGCGAACAAAAAGACGCTCGAAAGTTTAAAACAACAGTATGAAGAGATTAAAAAAGGAAACGGAGGTGATCTGACTCAGGATCTCTCTCAATTTTTTAACGGAATACTTGATTCAAATCGTTCCGAGGTGCAAAAGATCAATGCGGATATAGAGTTGGTTCGGAAAGCGATTGAGCTTGGGATCAATCCTGATGGAAAAGGAACGGAAGCATTAAAAATTCTTACCGCAAAAAAGATTGAATCCGCTCAGAAAGAACAGGATAAACTTATCGGTCCTCTTGCAAACTATCGTACCGAGATTGAAAAGCTTACGGATCAGTACAAATGGATTACTGAGATTGAAAGCAATGGAGGCACCTTGTCGGAACAGCAAAACAACGCTCTCAACAAGGCAAAGGAGGAATATCGCAAGAAGCTGGAATCGGCGTCATTAAAGGAATCCATGGGCGATGAGCAATTTGAACTGTATGAAAAAATCAACAGTTACAAGGATCCGTTTGAAGTTTTCCATAAAAAAGAGGGTTTGCTTTCCGGTTTGCTTGATAAACAAGGCCTGAGTCTTGCAGGATGGCGTAATGCGGTGGAACAGAATAAAAAAATGCTTTTAAGCAGTTCAAAATACGGCTCGTTTTTGGAAAAGGCACGCGAGGAATTGATCCCGATGGAGCAAAAACTCAAAACAGGCTTTGACGAAATGAGCAACATTGCCAAAGCACTCGGTTATACGGAAAAGGAACTGGAAAATGCGAAAAAAGATTACGAGACATCGCTTAAAAAGCAGGACAAGGAAAAACAGCCAGGCAAGAATAATGCTAACGCGGCGGAGAAAGGATCCGTGGAAGCGTATAAAATTATCACGGCGAATTATCAGGCTCCCATTGTGAAGGCGATCAACCGATTGGCAGACAAGAGCGTTGAGGCGGCTAACGATACAACGAAAGCCGTCAACAGTTTGAAGCCGGACAATCAACAGGTGTCCGTCGGATTCTGGGACGGCGGGGTTGTAAGAGTATGATCCGCGAGAAAACAATAACGATTTAAGTGAAGCAAATGGCAGAGATCAAGGCACAGGGTTTTCCCAATATCCAGCACGGATCCGTGAATTTCGACGAACAGAGCAAGAGTGCTTCTCTCGTGTTTCGCGTGCTTTCCGACGACCGGACGCTCGACGGTCCGATGAACGTGGTCAATTTTGATTCGATTCCGAAAATCGGTACGCCGTATCAGTTCGGGAACACGATCCGTTACGATCTTATCGTGAAAAAGGCATCGCCGAAATTTGTCGCGGCGGTCGGAGAACGCGGAGCGGTCTGGGATGTCGAGGTTTCTTATGATAACTCTTATAACGGCGACGAAGCACCGGATCCGTCCGAGAATGATCCGTTTACGGTGAATGTCAAAGTGGAGCGGAAGCAATATGCGATGCAGCGGGATTTTGACGGCAACATCGTCCGCAACAGTGCGGGACAGCCGTTCGACACGCCGCCGATGATGGATTTTCTTTATCCGGTTTTTTCGATTTCTCGCACTGAATACCGTAATCCTACGCGGAATATTGTCGCGTTCCTCGACCGAGTGAACTCTCATCCGTTTTGGGGATTCGACCCGGAACAGGTTTGGCTCAAAGAGTTCACCGTCGGCACGAGCATCAACAGTTATGTCGGCAATCCGTCTTGGAACGTGACTTATGAAATCGCGGTGAATCTTTCCGGAAGCGGCTGGGACCTGGATGTTCTTGATGCGGGTGTGAAATATCTCAAAGAGACATCCGAGGGAAGCATACTGGCCGTTATCACCGACACCGAGAATAAACTGGAAGTGACCGAGCCGCAGTTGCTGAACGGGAGCGGCGGATTGCTTCCAAAAAACGAATCTCCGGTCTATCTGCATTTCAAAAACCATTTCACCGCAGACTTTAATTTACTTAAAATTCCCAACCCCCTGTTAATTTAAACCATGAGCATCAAAGGTTATGTCATCGGTCCGAAAGCGGTGGAAGCACTGGGGCGGATCATGCAGGACAAGTCGGTGAAGCCCGCGGCTCCCCTGCCTTTTGATGCCCGTTTGAGCGGCAAATTCATGCCGTTTGAAATCACGGAGGATTGGGAACAAAAGAGCGGTGAGGAAGCGTATTCGTGCAAGGCGAAACTGGTCTACTGGACCGGTTCGGCTTACAAGAAAGAGGATTCCGCGGAAGCGTTTGAGTACACGCTTTATGATCCGGCTTCGGGGAATGACAAACCGTCGTATTCTTCCGGTGATACGGTGTTCGCTGTGATCCGCGGCGAGCACTGGGAAATCGTCAGCACGCCGGGAGAAGGGGGAACTTTTGAGAGCGACATCGTATTGGACAGGCTTGTGTCCACCGTATCGAAAACAGAACCGGGACTCACTGCCGGCGGCGTGCGTGTTTGTTGTCCTTTCCTCTACATGGATAGAACAATCCCTTCAGGAACTTTTATACTGCGTTCCCCGGTCACTCCTTATACCACCAATCCCACGAATCTTCCTCCCAACGCCGCTCTTGCCCCCTACATCGTATTGAATGCGGAGTATCTGGATTTGAACGGGACGATGAGAACTCCTGTTGTCACCAACGACGGTACAAACCTCACGATCACGAATTACAGTGACGGTTATACCTACAATTGGTTTTATAATAACTATGGAACTCCTGTCACTACAGGGACAACGCCTGCCGTGATAACGCCGCCCAGAATGGGGCTCATTTATATCTACATGAACGGGAGTACTGTCGGGAATGTCAGTTTTACAGACAGTCCTGCGGCTTCCGTTGTCTTTAACGGAGGAACAAATCTTGTTCGTTTAACCAGCACTTTTCCCGATACGGTCACACGCAATCAGCCTGTTACCGTGCGGTTAATTCCGCCGTTGAATGTACCGTCAGCACAATATCGCTATTACGGCATTCAGTACATGTTCCGAAGTGCAGGATCTTCAACCGGTACCTGGTTATCAACGAATCCAGATGCTTATTTTTCTTACACTCCTGCTTATCTCGGTCAATACGAGCTTGCCGCCCGGTTGGTTTTGCCTGGCAACAGCATAAGCACTTATGCGGAAACGAACATCCTTAAAACTTTTGAGGTGGTTGCCGCATGATTGGATTAGCTTACCGACCGAACTCCGTGACCGGTCGAATCAAGATACCGGCAGGCACTCGTATGCTTAGTTCTAACTATCTTTTACAGAACTTGCTGCAAGTTGTACGGGTAGATTATAGTTATGTGCTACAGGATGACCTTGAGATTCCTTTTGGGATGAAATACAGTTCTTACGGGGAACTGTTTGACAGTGCAGAGTATTATGCAAACTACTATGTTGAAAGTCATTATACTGCTTATGTCAGGCAATACAAAGTCCCTCGACAACCCTCTAATGCCATAACCAACCAGGGGGTTACGGTTAATGTTGTACTCAGAGATCCCATACGCTACTCTTTAGACATCACCGCAACAGTGGAAGGAGTCTCTTCGATCGCAGGGCGGACGAACGTGACCGTGCCGACTTACAGATATACCGGCGATGACCATATCGTATCGACCGAGGGCTGGCGGTTAAACAATCCTGTGACTCTCCACGGCGGTTGGAATTTATACAGACTAATCGTTAATGCGGCTTATCATTACACTTTGCCCGGCACGTCGCAGCAGTATATACCCGGTGCGGAATACATGCCTAGCCAGGCAGAGGTGAACAAGAGGTATTTCTTTTATATTTATACAGGAGCAGCTCAAACTCTTGTGGGGACTTTGTTTGATAAAATCGGCTTCAATTACATGTATGATGCGGAATTGGTGAGTCCGGCAACGGGATTTGAACTGATTCAAACGGCATCCGGTTTGGGTTGGTACACTAACGGAGGTGTACAATATATGACAGGTAACATATCAGTCCGTATATCAAACAACAACACGATAGGTTATTACAATACCTATGATATCACAGAGATACTCCAGCCGGGTGCAACCTATACGATTCCCTATCAAAGCAACAGCATGCCTCCTGCAGGATTCCCTCAGTCGATTGATGTCTTGATTACAGATTATGCGGCCGGGGGTTCCATTGTGTCTGTCGGTGACGGTAATACCGGGAGGCAATTGTCAGCTTCGACTTCTTTTGATATAGAAAACTACAGATTCACCGCAACGTTCCCGGCTCCCGACCTGCTGGACGACCCTTTTGTGACCGTGGATTTGAGCGGGAACGATACTGAAGGAGTGGAATACAATAACTTCTGTTACATGGTCTTTGCGTATAACTTTGGAGGTGGAACCATTCCTGACAACTACACAGGCGATGTTCGTGAAGTTCAGTTCCATGAAGAGGATAACACGATAACAATCCATGATGAAAGGACAAGACGCTGCTTACTTGCACAGAGAGATGGTTCAATAGACACTGATCAGCAGTATATCTATCCTAATGCAACAGAGTCCTATGTCATTGATTCGCTGTTCACCCCGGATGAAAACGGCATGTTCACACTGCCGATAAGTATAGGATACAACGGCACACTGCCTACCACTTTTCTTGATTTGGAACATGGCGGACAGATTCCCGTCACACTGACAAACAGTTACGATTCAGAAGGATTTCAGGCGATATTGGAAATCGACCCGGCAGGATATTAATAAACGAAACAGGAGGAACGCCATGAGTCTTGAACGAACCTTGATTGAACGCGAGCGGTAGGCTCACGGCATCAGTTTGCCGGCCTCGGCAAGGTAATATTTCAATCCACATAGTTAATCTCCTTTTTCTTGAATGCCGTCCCGTTCTTTAATCACTTGTTTCATCAGTTCGATGTCGCGGTGATTGTAATTCTCGACCAATTTATCGGCATGTCCGAGGATCGCACGGGCGGCATCCTCACCGTGTGTATGCTTCACGTCACTGGAAAGGGAGTGCCTAAGCTGGTACGGCGTCCATTTCGGGACACCGGCTTTTTCACATGCCCGCTGAACCGCGTGCCGGTATGATGTCCTGTTATATTGTTCATTGGTCTTGGCAATCCGCTTTTTAATGAGTGATTCCTCTTTTGTGCGGATCGTTTCACGTACGGTTTTTCGCGGCGAGAAGATGATCGCGTCCGGTTCGTCGGGGAAGTTGGCCAACACTTCGCGGCATTTCCGGTTGAGCGGGACCGCTTTTTCGATGTCACGATAATCGGTTTTGTGGGAGTCGGGAAAATAAAGCCAGCAATCGGGATCGCTCTGATCAATCTGACTCCACGTGAGCCGGAAGAGTTCACCAGGACGCATTCCGGTTTCCCTCTGGATCGTCACCATCGCCGCTACGACACGCGGCAAATGAGGAATCACGGCATCCACGACAGCATCGGAAACCGGCTGACGCTTTCCGGTTTCCCGTGCGGTGGTTTTTCCTTTGGCAATCCGTTCCACGTATTGCAATTTTTCAACAATGCCCGCTGTCACAAGATTTCTCGGAACTCCCCATTTGAAAATACGGATGATCCGCTGGATTCTTCTGTTGCATTCTTTGCGTGATAATCTCGAACGGACAAAGGCTTGTTGTAGAATCTCTAGTTTTTGCGGCGAAAAATCATCTGTGTTTTCACTTCCGAACAGTTCTACGAGAGGGGCTGACGCATAAAACATGGATTGATTTGTTCCTGTCGGTTTTCCATCTTTGAGGTAGTAAGTATCGCCCCAATCGAGAAAAGCCGCGACAAGAATGGCAATGGTAACGTTATGAGGCTGGAGAACGGCCTGTTCCTGTCCCGATGCTCTTGCCAAGGAGATTTTTGCCATTTCGCGGTTATAAGCCGAGAGGGATTCTTCGGAGCCGAACGCTCCGGGGAGATAAACCTTTTTCCCCTTCCACCAGAAAAAGGCGGAATCATGATCAGGACGCCTGCAATACTTCGGCAGTTTTGAATTTTGCTTCATTGTCGTGTTCCTTGAGACATCCCATTGGGATGTTTTTGATTTTTATCAAACACGATTCAATTATACATAAGTCCTTATCAATTGTCAAGTTAAGTAATGGGCGATACGGGACTCGAACCTGTGACCCCTGCCGTGTGAAAGCAGTGCTCTAACCAACTGAGCTAATCGCCCGGATATACTGCATCAAAAACAATCCGTTTTTGTGCAATAAACTTAAAACACAAAGAATTATCCACCTGAATCATTCTTCAACTTCCTTATTATCTCGTTCACTGCAAACAATACACACCCACACGGTTTCTGTATATAAAGATAAACCACTATTGTCCACGTAAGAAAAACAGGTTCCGAAGACACAACCCCAATCTAAAACACATTTGGAATTAAAGCTATAAGTTATTGCCAACAGTGAACTTACTTCAAAAGTGGAGGATAACGGGCTTGAACCGATGACCTTTTGGCTGCCAGCCAAACGCTCTCCCAACTGAGCTAA
>JAISQK010000063.1 GCA_031274255.1 Planctomycetaceae bacterium
GCCAGCGGTTGCTTTCTTTTTCTTCTATAGGCCGGTTCTTCTGCTGTTCCCGCGTCAGCGTCTCGTTTCGCGGTTCGGGACGGTTATAACCCATTTGATCCAACGCGCCGAGTACCAGTCCGTCCGGTGTCACCGCAAGACAGGTATGGATGTTCACTCCCATCGTTTTGTCACTGATGTATCCGTTGCCTTCCATGTTCCGCTGGCCGTCGTAATTCACCCCGGTCGTATCCTGCGCCGCGAGAATAACCGGCTCGTCAGCTATCCGTTTGATGGTTCCGTTCCGGTGCGCCTTGAGTATTTCATCCCGGTCAAACTTTTCGTTTCCCAGCAGGTTATAAATCGCTTTAGCCTCAGCGCGGTTCTCCGCGCTTGTCCATATCGAATTGCCCGGCTGCCTGGACAGCGTTTCCATTGTCCGCACAAACCGCTCTTCCAGCCTCGCCTCATTGAAATCCACATCCGCGAATTCTTCCGCCATATTGAAACTTTTATCTCCTGACATATCGCCCTCCCAAGTTTTTGTTCATTATATCATAGTGTTTAAGAAAAATGAAAAATTTATGGGTCAAGTTTAGGCTACTGGGGGGCTGCAAAAGACAAATGTAGGACTACAATCCTGATTTGAGGAGTGATCTTTGCCTCCGGCGGGCAGCGGTAGGCCGCTGCACCCCTGATGGAGCTGCCGCTCCGAAGCAATGACCCGCTCCCGATGGTCGCTGGTGTCCACCGGCGGAACAAAAGGAATGTTGCCGGAACCAAAAGAAAAACGGTGGGAAAGATTGTCCACCGAAGGCCGAATGGAACGCAGTGACGATGAGGCTACTGCCCGCCGGGGCTTCCCGGCTGCGATGGAACAGCATGTTGCCGTGCCACGTTGGCGGGGTGGCCGAAGCGGAGAAAACAGGTATACTGTCTTTTTCCAACAAAGGACACCTGAAATGAAGGACATGTACAAAAATGAATCATGACTCAATTGACTGGCAGCGGTTTGCGGAGTGTGTCGGAACGGCAAGACGGATTTTGCTCACGGCACATGTGCGGCCGGACGGGGACTGCATCGGAAGCGAATTGGCCATGGCGGCGGCATTGCGGCAGTTGGGAAAAGAGGTCTGTATTGTCAACGCCGATCCTGTTCCGCCGGGGTTGAAATTCATGCCGGGAACGCAGGAGGTGGAGATTCTCGCGGATGTTTCGGCTTCGGAGGAGGCGAAAAAGCGGCTTGAAACCATGGACCTTCTTCTGGTACTCGACACGATTTCCTGGGCACAGCTCGGTCCGATGAAGCAAGTGCTTCAGACAACACAAGCCCGAAAGATCGCACTCGACCATCACGCCGTCGGCGATGATATCGGTGCGGAAGTCTTCAGCGACAGTCACGCGGAGGCGACCGGCGTGCTGGTCTTTCAGGCGGTTAAGCACTTGGGGTGCGGAATCACTTCGGAAATCGCACAAACGCTTTTCATCGCGATCGCGACGGATACCGGTTGGTTCCGTTTTGCCTCGGTGACGGCGGAAACCTATGAAATCCTCGCGGAACTGATTCGTGCCGGAGCGGTTCCCCATGTGATTTACAACCAATTGCACGAACAGGAAACTCTTGGAAAAATGCGGCTGATCGGCCGGACGCTCGCCAAAGCGGAACTGTTCTTGGAAGGAAAACTCGCGTTCACCAGCATTCTCGACAGCGATTTTCGTGAAGCCGGTGCGCTGCCCGGCGACAGTGAAGACATCATCAACCAATTGCTGCTCATCCGCGGTACTGAAATGGCGGTGATTGTCGTGGAACAAAAGACCGGCGGCTTCAAAATCAGTTTTCGGAGCCGCTGTCATGTTGATTGCAGTCAAGTCGCCGCAACATTCGGCGGCGGCGGACACCGTGCGGCCGCCGGTGCGTTCCAAAATCTGCCGTACGACAAATTGAAACAGGCACTCACCGGTGCCATGACCGAAGCCTATCGGGGTTAACCTCCAGACTTCGGATATTCGGCTTGCATGACAAAGGCCGCCGACGGTAAGAATGACGCAAACGGGTTGTTATGATACAAACGGATTGTACTGTCCCGGTTTGGCGACGGAACCTTCGTAAAAGCCGTCGGCATCAGGAAGCACCGGCGGCGTTTCGTCGAAACTGGAGAAACCGTCTTTAGGCATGTAGACTTTGCCTTTATTCACGAGGTCGTCCCAAGTGACAATTTTTCCGGAAAACGCCGCTTCACGGCCAAGCACCGTTGTCATGCTCGACATCGCGGCATACCAGCCGTTGTTCATCGGCTCATCCTCACGGATGGCCTCATTGTGATGAACATGTTCAAGACGGAACTGACCGGAGTTGGCGTTTGTCTTGAAAAGTTCGTTGCCGGCAAAGTCTTTCAGGAACGTCGGACCGAGTTCCGACTGACCGTAACCTTTGGTGCCGTTGATGGATTGACCGACACAGTTCCAGCAATTCGGAACGTGACGGCACTGGCTGAACATCCGCGAACCGTCGGCAAAGGTGAACTCGACGAAGAAGTGATCCCACGCCTGACCGTAACGGCCGCAGTCATTCTTTTTTTCCTGATACCATTTGTCCCAGGCTTCCCTGTCGCTGAACGGCGGCGCGGAACGCATCACCGCGTCCGAAGCGGCGCGGTTTTGACGTCCGCCCTGGGCGTTGGCGGAAACCGGGTGACACTTGTCATCCCCCTTGCCGTGCATCCAGAGTCCCACGTCAATATTATGGATGTGCTGTTCGTTGATATTGTCACCGCAGAGGTAAACAAAGTGATACCAGTTTTTCACCTGGTAATGAAGTTCCCCTTCGCCCGGGTCACGCGAACGGCACCAGATTCCGCCGCCGTTCCAAAAGACTCGGGTGTAGGAGACATCACCGATGAGACCGTCATGGATTTTGGCAATCCATTCCCGATATCCGGGATCATGACGCCGCTGGAGACCGACGCAAACCTTGAGATTTTTCTTGTCGGCGATTTCATTGGCTTCCACAAGGGTCTTGTATCCCAGGGCATCGGTACAGCACGGTTTTTCCATGAAGACGTGAACCCCTTTTTCCACCGCGTAACGATACTGAACAGGACGGAATCCCGGCGGATTGGCAATGACAACCTGGTCAATTCCCGGACGGAGAAGGTCTGTCGCTTTTTTGTAAGCCTCCAAACCGTGAAAGATGTTGTCGTCGGAAATGTCGATTTTGGACTTGTGTTCCTCGTCTTCCCGAAGTCCTTTGGCCGCATTTTTCGCCGACCATTCAAAGGCATCGGCCACGGCCACCACTTTGGCATTATCCTTGACCGCGAGACGGTCGCGAATGGCACCGTTTCCACGTCCGCCGCAGCCGATCAAAGCCAGACGGATTTCATCGGAACCGGCGGCATGAACATTTCTCGCCGTTGTTCCGGCAAGTGCGAGAGATGTGGCAAGAACACCGCTGGTTTTGAGAAAATCGCGGCGTGAAGGACTGACTTTTTGACTCATAGACATAAACTCCCATTGTTTAAGTAATTCTGATGTGAGAAAAATTTCCTCACGGAAGGTGTGTATTATTGGTATCGACAATAACTTTGGCGCCGCTTCCGATATGGTCTGCGGTCCCGGCAGACGCAACCCGCCGACGGCGGAGCAGAACATTCACCGGAGACGTCCCTAATTGATGCTGATCACAATAAAACAGATTTTAAAGGTTTCCAGACAAAAAAGCAACAAGAGTTCCGAAAAAATCTGAAAAATTTTTGAAAGTGACGACAAAAACAAAAATGCGGGCAACGCCCTCGCGTTGACCGCCCGCCGCGGCGCCGGTCCGAAGGCGGACTGCCGTTTGGCAAATGGCGATTCCAACCGCTTCTCTTTTTTGTTTTGCCAGTTGATTTCAGCGACCAACGGGAGCGGGTTCGTGGCTCTCGGAGCGGCAGCTCCTACTGGGATCCAACGCCCTCGCGTTGGCCGCCGGAGGCATATTTTAAAGTTCTATTGGAGTAATTTTTTGTCATATTTTGTTCCGTTAATCTTTCAACGTTTCCTTTAATATTCCTCTTTCTCTCTATTAAGAGGAAATAGTTTTCCTTAATGAATAATGCCTTCGGCGAGCCGCGACGCCGCGGCGGGCGGATGGAGCTACCGCTCCGAAAGCCACGGACCCGTTCCCGTTGGTCGCTTGTATCAATAGGAAGAAAAACGTTTCCATTTAATCTCCAGTTGAAAAGATTTTCTATTTGAGGGCGAACCGAACGCAGTGAGTGTGAGCCTATTGGGGTGCAGCGGCCTACCGCTGCCTGCCGGAGGCATTATTAACCTAAACTTGCCCCATAAAATCAAACATTTCCCTATAGTCGTAGAGGGTGTAGAATTTCTGTAGCCCCCGCCAAACTGTTTTGACGCCGGGCGGACCGTCGCTTGGGGACCGTCTGGG
>JAISQK010000072.1 GCA_031274255.1 Planctomycetaceae bacterium
ACGCGCGTTTTGGTGTGGAACATTGAGAAGCCGTCGCAATGTTTTGACGTGAACGCGAAAGCCTGAATGCCGGAACGTTTGAAAAAGTCCATCCATTCCTGAGCGTCGAATCCGACGGGGTTGAACGTTTTATACAATTCGTTGTACTCCGTCTTCTTCTCATTCGACATCGACAAATAGGGAATGGACGCGTCAATTTCCCACTTGGAATAAACGCCCCAATGAATCCGTATCGAAAACTTGATGTCGCGGAACGCTTCGTGTGCCGCTTCGGACGCGTGAACGTAATCGGCATCGGGGATGTCTTCGACGTATGTTTTGACCGGCTGATAATGCGCGTCGGACTTCGGCAACCTGATCCCGCGAGCGCGATCTTTTTTGACAAGTTCCGGCAACGAATCGGACAACGAATCGGACAAAATACCGGACGGTTCCTCCGCAGAAAGTTGCGGCAATAACGGTGCAACCGCTACCCCCGCAACTGTTGCACCGGTCGTCAATAAAAACTGACGGCGTGCGGTAAATCCCTTTGATCCCTTCATAAAACGCTCTCTTTCTTTTTACGGTCGATTTGTTGCCGGATCGTTTTTTCCATTTCAGGAGTCAAACGGTTCGGCTCGTCAAGATTTTTTTGGAGTTCCTCAAAGTCCGGCGAAGGAACGGAAACACCGGCCGGCGGAACCTCCGCTTTGGCAGTCCAAAGAATCGCGTTCAATAACAGTTTGCGAAAGTCAGGATTCGCAAAATTCCAATGCTGATCCCCGCCGGTCAATCCGAAACCGCGTCCGCCGTCGTCCCGCTGAAAAGCCCAGGCAACGATTTCCGGCTTGCCGAGCCGGTTTCGCACCGTTGGATTTCCCGAATGCGCTCCGTCCCGCCGCTGTTTGGTTTCATCGGGCGGAACCGTAACAAGAATCGCGTGAAGATTCGGAACCGTTCGGTCGAGAATCTGTTCCGTACTCCAATCGTTCAGAAACCGCATGTGGAAATACCACTCATCGTCAATCGAAAACGGACGCACTCCCCGCGTGACCGGATGATCCGGCAAACTCTTGAATTCCGCCGTGTAACTGGGATTGACGGAATGAAAAATTTCATAAACACCTCCCGTCGCTTTGAGAATGAATTGAGCGTCGGGAGGCAAGGCCGAAGGTTTTTGAGCGTCATTTCCCTGCGATCCGCACAGAGCATAGTGGAGAAAGACAAATCCTTTGCCGGCCTGCCGAAGTTTTTCCAGGCGGTCTTCCTGTCCCCGAAGCGGATACCGGCCGCCGCCGTCGCAAAAAACAACGACAACATCGGCGTCATCGAACATAAAGGTGTCGCCGGGTTTGGCATTGCGGTGAATCGTTGTCTTGATTTCAGGCAAAAGCGTTCCGTTGGAATCAAGCGGTTTTTCCGAAACGAAGTGTTCCAGAGCCTCGGCAAGCAGAACGGAACCGGCATAAAATTCGTGGACTCCGTACCCATGACTTCCCTGGCCGGCAATGAATAAAATCCTGACCGGCCTGACCGGTTCCGCTCCAAAACTTTCGGCGGCAAAGAACAGCAGAAACAACGGAAAAATCTTGTAAACAGACATGGTTTGAAAACGGCCGGGAGTGAAAGGAGTTTTTACGGCAGACAACAGGAGGCGGAACAATGGCGTCATGAACGCCGGCACGTCGCGGCCGTTTTACGATCCGCAAACGTATTCGTCTTCGGGATCGTATTTCGGAAGCACGAAAATGCAGGTTTTCGCTTTGCCGACGAGACAGTGAACGGTTCCCGGCGGAATATAAAACGCCATGTCCCCGTGAAGCGGAATCTGTTCGCCGTCCAACTGCATGACCGCTCCCGGTTCGCAGGAAATGACGTAATACACTTCCGTCAGCGTTTTGTGATAATGCGGTTTGGCGGTCTGATCAATGTCGGTCCGATGAATCGTGCCGGGAAATGCCGGTTCCTCCATCAGTCCCCGCCGCGACGTGCCGCACGGACAGGGCACGCCGTCGATTCGGGTAAAGTCGATGATGCGGTGTTTCATTTGACGGGCTGTTTTACGATACAATGAGATGCAATGATTTACGTCGGAAAAAGCGGGGCAGATACGTTCACACGTCTTCGGGAATTTCGTATCCTTTGCGGTATGTTCCTCTCGCCAGGATGTTGGCCTGACCGTCGTTGGTAAACTTTTCCGTTTCTCCGTCAAAGAGTAATTGTTTGTTACCGACACGGCATGCGATATTTCCCATGTTGATTAATGTCGAGCTGCGGTGACATTCTTCAATATCGCCATTCGGCTTTTGCCGCGAACGAATGCACTCGATGAAGTTTTTCTGATGGGCCGTGTCGGGAAAAACCGCTCCGTCTTCCGCGACGATTTTGTCGTTTTGCCCGAGAACTTGCCAGCCGCCGCCGTGCCGTCCGAGATACATCAAGCCTTCCGTTCCGTAGATTTCCACTCTTGCGGAATAATTTCGCCAGTTGGGAAATTTTGCCGCGTCGTTACGGATGGAGTTGGGGGCTTTGTACATGTATTTGAACGCGGGACCGCCGTCCGCGGTCAAAATGTAATCGCCGAAATCATAGACGACCGACTGAAATTCCGGTGTTTCGCCGGTTCCGCCGTAAACATGATGGCCGCCCCACGCGTAAACCGACTTCGGATGCGGCGGATCGCCGAGAACCATTCGCGTCAAGTCAATCGTATGCGACGCTTCATCATCCAGCTCCCCGCCGCTGTACGCCCAGTAATTCTGCCAGCCGCCGCGTCCATGCTCACTCACAATGGACGGACTGAAAGGACGGTACGGAGCAGGTCCGAGCCATTTGTCCCAATCGAGCCACGCGGGAACAGGCTTTTCGGGAGCCTCCGTAAATTGACCGCCGCCGAGCATAAAATACGTTTTGACGGTGACCACTTTCCCGAGTTTTCCGCTTTGAATGTACTCACGTGCCGAAAATCCCTGCGATGCACTCCGGTTTTGAAGTCCCGCCTGAACGATGCGGTTGTACTTGGCGGCGGCCTCGACCAGTTTCCGGCTTTCCCGGATATTGACGGAGAGATTCTTTTCGACATACACATCCTTCCCCGCCTGACACGCACGAACCGCAGCGGGCATGTGCCAATGTTCCGGCGTGGCAATCCATACGGCGTTGACCTCTTTGTCGTCGAAGACGGTCTGCATTTCCTCCGTCGTGCCGGGAAGATAGCCGAAGGTCTTTTCGATGTTTTTCGCGGCGTCCGCCAATTTGGTCCGATTGACATCGCAAACCGTTTTGACGGTAACGTTTTCATTGGTTTTGCAGCAGTTTATGATACATCCCAACCCGCGGCTTCCGCAGCCGATTAAAGCAAGCACAATTTTATCATTGGCCCCCGCAGCGGAACCGCCGAGCAGGAACGGACTTCCCAAAGTCACTCCGGCGGCACCGACCGCGCCGGTCGCCAAAAATTCACGTCTTTTCATAAAACCCTCATTCTCTAAAACTTTGATGTCTTTTTTCCATGAACTTCATTGTACGGTACCGCATTTTGAAATGCAACACCGTTCCAACAGAATTATTTGAGATTAAAATAAAAATCAGATATGGCACGGTCCCTTCTATTGTTGAAATGTTTTGGAATCCGTGATTTCAATAGTCACATTTCCGCCGGATTCGGGAACCGTGAGTTGAACCGGCGCGGCTTTGATGTCGCCCCATGAAGCGGGAACAAGTTTCGGTATCGCGGCGATTTCCGCGTCAATCTTCGCCCTGTAAGCGTTGACTTCCTCTATGCTCATCTTTCCGAGTTCTTCGTTGGAAATCTGAGAGGG
>JAISQK010000179.1 GCA_031274255.1 Planctomycetaceae bacterium
CAGGAGAAAAACCATGCAAAAATTCACTTTGTGTCCGAAATGTCAAAATGGGGGGGGGGGGTAGTCTGTACGGTTTCCCGTATTGCAGATGTTGTCGATACGAAATACGTTGTAGGCCATGCCGAAGGCTCTTTTGTCCGATCCGCTTTCACCCTAGTGGAACTTCTTGTGGTGATTGCCATCATCGGAATTTTGATTGCTCTCTTATTGCCCGCCGTCCAAGCCGCCCGCGAAGCCGCAAGAAGATCACAGTGTTCCAATAATCTCAAGCAACTCGGACTGGCGGTTCACAACTTTCTTGATGCTCAAAAAACGTTGCCGCCTGCTTCGGAGCCGCGGGCAGACCACCGTGGAGATTACGGACACTTTGTCTACCTGTTGCCGTTCATGGAACAGCAAGCACTGTACGATACCATCGCTCCGTTTGGAACCAAGAATTGCTGGACAGACACGGCTTGCCGGGTCGTTCTTTCTTCTTTGCGTTGTCCGTCTGAAAAGAATTACCGTATCACCGTCGGTACCGGTGACGCCTCAAACGCTCATTGCAATTACGCCGGCAGTACCGGTGATTACTGCACCTACGAAATGTACGGCGGCGATACAACATCCCTCAACTCCCAGTATTCCCGCGGGGCGTTTCAACCGGAAAAAGCCGCCGGTCTTGAAGCCGTTGCTGACGGAACCTCCAACACAATGCTTTACAGCGAACGTCCAATAGGAACGGGAGACGGAAGCATTAAAGGGGATGTTGCCGTCTCCGCATCAGCGGTTTTTTACGGCTCGGCCTACAATGCCTGTGAAACCGGTTTCAACGCTTCGCAATGCTGGAGTCTTCTTGATGCGACGAAAACGTTTTTTACCGGCGGAGTCTATGGTCCCAACCATCCGACCGCAGCCGAAAGAAATAACTACCCCATGGGAAGATGGTATCACGGCAGCGCATTGAATTCGTTGACGAACACGATCTTACCGCCAAACTCGCCGGCTTGTGCCTCCGCCACAAACAGTATTACTCCGATGTTGTTGCCTCCCGGCAGTTTTCATACCGGCGGTGTCAATGCGGCTCGTTGTGACGCCTCGGTCGCTTTCGTTTCCGATACGGTCGAAGCGGGAACCGGAACCGGGAACTGTGTCCGCAGAGGAGTCTCCAACTTCGGTGTTTGGGGAGCGTTCGGCAGCCGCGACGGCAGCGAATCGACCAGTTTGTAAACGTTTCATTATTTCCCAAAACGGGCGGGAAACACGGTTTCCCGTTCGTGATCATCCACCATCAGAATTCGATCAAGACGATGAAAAGAAATTATTTTGTGATCCTGTTGTTGTTCGGCTTATTGGTCATCGGTTGCAGACAAGCCGGTATCAGGGGACTTGTCCCATGCTCCGGTGTTGTTCTCAAAAGCGGGCAGCCGGTTGGAGGTGTTGATTTAACATTCGTTCCGGTTTCCACATCACCGGAAAGCCGGGCGGCGTCTGCCAAAACCGAAGCCGACGGGACCTTCCATGTTTCCACGCAAGCGTACAAAGGGATTTTGCCCGGTGAATATCAAGTCATTCTGTCGAAGAAAGAACCGAAAGTTGACAATTCCGATCCTTCCATACCGGAAAATTATCGAACGGTCTCTTATATCGAACAGATGGGAAAATATGCCGACGCAAACAAATCCGGTCTGAGCGCCGCCATTCCCAAAGGAGGAGAAAAGAATCTTGAAATCAAAATCGACTGAAAGGCTGATTTTGATTTTTTCTTTTTTACGTTCCGGAGGCTTTTCCGGCTTCCGATTTTTCATTCCGCCCCGAATGGCAGCAAGTGAGACCGTACCTTGTTCACTTACTGCCGTCAAGCGGGTCGCCGGATTTTACGTTTTTCAACCGTGCCAGGCAGTGAGTGATGTAGTGTTCCGAAATGTCGAAGCCGAGAAACTTACGTCCAAGTTTTTTGGCCGCCGTTGCGGTTGTGCCGCTGCCGATGAAGGGGTCAAGCACTTTTTCTCCGGCGGAACTTGATGTCCGTATAATTCGCCCCAGGACCTGCTCCGGCATCTGACACCCATGCCAACCGGCACGTTCTCTGAATGTTCCGCAAACCCTCGCAAAATACCAGACACTCTGATTGTCATCGAAACCGGAAGGAATCTCCTGAGGGCGGAGAATCCAAGTGTTGTCGGGAATGCGGCCTTGAGGATTGGCTCTTTTGTCTCTGTAAACGAGCTGCCGGGCACTCGGGACACGGATTTCGGAATCATTGAACGTGAAATGTTCCGGGTCTTTCACCAAATGAAAAAGATGGGTGTGCGACCGCGTGAATTTCTTCGTGCAATGAACCCCGAATGTGTAGTACCAAATCACCCAACTCCGCAGATGAAAACCGATCTGATGTGTCAGCAGAACTTTCATCTCCGCAGCGTATTCGTCCCCTATTGCCAGCCAGAATGTTCCGTCCGGTTTGAGAATACGGTGAACTTCGGTAGTCCAACGCTCCGACCAAGCGAGATATTCCTGATCACTCAGAACATCATGATACTTGTCATAAGGATAACTGATGTTGAACGGCGGATCCGCGAAGACAAGATCAACCGTCCCGGAAGGAATCTGCTGCATTCCTTCCCTACAATCCTGTTTATAAAGCTGATTCCATCTGAACATGAATGGGGATCAATTCCAAAACTATTCCGCCGGGGCCGAAACGGTTTCAACACTCTTTTTCTTCCGACCGCGTTTTTTGGTTTTCGGTTTGATGTCTTCCAGCTTACGTTCGATCCGGCGTTCTTTGAGACGGACGGCTTTTCCGACACGGTCACGCAGGAAGTAAAGTTTCGCACGGCGCACGACAGCAGACCGAGTGACTTCAATTCGGGCGATTCGCGGGGAATGAACCGGAAATTTCCGCTCGACCCCTTCCCCGGCCACCATGCGGCGCACCGTCATCATTTCCGATGTGCCGCTGCCGCTCCGGGCAATCACCACACCGCTGAAAATCTGGATACGCTCCTTGGTCCCTTCGAGAATCTTACAATGCACATTCACGGTGTCACCGATTTCAAAGTGATCCACCTTCGGCTTTTTGGAAAGTTCTTCCACAATTTTAATTAACTGTTGACTCATAACAACTCCTCATAAATTTCAGCCCGGCAAACCCGATGCCGGAAATTGATTCATCTTAAATTTTGTATTACGCAATCTTCGTCTCGAATCGCTCCGGAGAGGATTGAAACGAACCCCCTCGCCGCCGTCAGGAATCCAATAAATCAGGACGCCGTTTTCGGGTTCTTTCGACACTCATTTCCGCACGCCAGAGGCTGATTTTCCCGTGATTTCCTTCGAGAAGCACTTCCGGCACTTCCAAACCGCGATACTCTCTCGGACGTGTGTACTGCGGACCTTCAAGGAATCTGTTGCCACGGGAAAAAGAGTCAAGCGAACTCGAAAACTCATCACCGAGCACACCGGGAATCAACCGGATCACCGCATCCATCACCGCCATCGCCGCGACTTCACCGCCGTTAAGGACGTAATCGCCGATGGAAATCTCTTCCGGCTGCAAAATCTGACTGATCCGCTCATCAAAGCCTTCGTACCGTCCGCATAAAAGAAGAATCCGCTTTTCCTGAGCCAAACCCTCCACATCATGCTGGTTGAAACGCTTGCCCTGAGGGGTCAACATCAACAACCGGCCGGATTCTTTACCGTTTTTCCGCACTTCTTCCACACACGGCACAACACAATCGACCTTCAAAACCATTCCCGGACCGCCGCCGTAAGGGGAGGCATCGACTTTGTGATGCTTGTTTTCCGCCCAATCGCGAATATTGTGCAGCCGAACTTCAATCCGCTTCCGCTCAATCGCTCTGCTCAAGACACTTTCCGCCAGATAACTTTCGAACATTCCGGGAAAAAGCGTCATGATTTCAAATAACATAGGAAGCGGCATTCCTTATCTGTCTCATTCCGCAGCCGCTTGAGCGTCCGCCGTTTGTTCCGCACCGTTGCTTTTCGGTTTTTTCGCCGTGGAACGCGGTGCATACGCCGGAACTTCCGGACGCCGACGCTGTTGGGCAAGACGTTCCAGTGCCTTTTTCTGAACGTCGAGATGCGTTCCCTGCGGACCGTACTTCTTGATCAACACGGCCACTTTGTCGGACGGCTGCGCCCCGACGCTCAGCCAGTAGGCAATCCGTTCCGAGTTCAGATTGGCCCGGGCGTCGGTTTCCGGCACCATCGGGTCATACGTCCCGACCTCTTCAAGTACGCGGCCATCCCGCGGGGTACGGACATCCATAACACAAAGCCGGAAAAAAGGACGGTGAAGCCTTCCCAATTTCTTCATGCGAATTTTTACTGCCACCTATTTCTTCTCCTCAAATTGTTGGAAAATGGAATGAATATTCAATATGGTTCAAACGTCACTTTGACATAACCGTAAATTGAGATCAGTCCGGTTATTACGTCATTTTCTATTCTTTTTTTTCTCTTTTTCGCGTTGTTTTTTGGCCTTCGCCTTGTCTTTGCTGGAGAGCCGTTTCCCGGTCCCTTTTTTGGGAGCGTTGATTCCTCCCATCGGGTTTTTCTGGAAATTCTGAATCATCTCCTGAGCGGCCCGCATTCGCCCCCCCATCCCCATGGACGCCATGTTTTTCATCATTTCCGCCATCGGCAAAAACGCTTTAATCAGATCGTTCACCTGATGCGGTTCCACACCCGCACCGGCGGCAATACGGCGGCGGCGAGCCTGGTCAAGGATTTTCGGATTACGGCGTTCCGCTTTGGTCATGGAGTCGATAATGCCGCCGACACGTTTCATTTCCTCATCCGCATCAACATTCATAGACCCCATCATTTTCCCGAACTGTCCCATTCCGGGAATGAAACTCAGCAGTTTTCCCATCGAACCGAGCCGCTTGGCCTGCGACATTTGGTTACGAAAATCATCAAGCGTGAATTCCCCTCTTTCGAGCCGTTCCTGTTGCCGTTTCAGTTCCTCCTGATCGAGTTTCTGCTGAGCCTGTTCAATCAGGGTGAGCATGTCTCCCATGCCGAGGATACGTCCGGCCATGCGGTCGGGGTGAAATTCTTCCAGCGCATCCAGCGTTTCCCCGGTTCCCATGAATTTGATCGGAACTCCGGTCACCGCTTTGACGGAAATCGCCGCTCCGCCGCGGGCGTCGCCGTCCAGTTTTGTCAGAATCACGCCGTCCAATTCGAGAGCGTCATTGAAGGCTTTGGCACTGTTGATGGCGTCCTGTCCCGTCATGGAGTCCACAACGAAGTAAACCTGATCCGGTTTGACACGCTTTTCAATATCGGAAAGCTGCGACATTAATTCTTCGTCAATGTGCAACCGCCCGGCCGTGTCGAGAATCAAAACATCGACACCGGCTCCCTCGGCTTGTGTGACAGCATTTCTGCAAACACTGACCGGGTCTTTGTTTTCCCGTTCCAGATGCACAGGAATTTCCAGCGTTTTTCCGAGAATTTCCAGTTGGTCAATGGCCGCAGGACGCTGAAGGTCGGCGGCAACGAACATCGGCTTGAGTCCCCGTTGAACAATCAATTTACCCAACTTACCGCAAGTGGTTGTTTTGCCGGAACCTTGCAATCCGCAAAGCATCAGAATGGAAAGAGTCTTTTCCTTCAAATGGAGCGAATGATCAACCGGTCCCATGAGATTGATCAGTTCGTCATGGACGATTTTCACGACCTGTTCCGTCGGGTCGAGAAGTTTCATCACACGCTCACCAAGGGCCTGCTCTGAAATCCGTGTCATGAAATCACGAACAACAGAATAACTCACATCCGCTTCAAGAAGCGACTGTTGAACCAGACGGAGACCTTCCCGCATATTGGCATCGGTCAACTTTCCCTTCCCGCGAAGGGTTCGTATGGCTGAATATAACCCGTCTTGTAGTGATTCAAACATAATGTACAGTCAAGTGATGGCTTCGGAGAGGCGGAAGACTCAGAAACGTGAGCTTTCCGGTCTGCCGAATTTCCACACCGAAGTGTCAAGAAAGTAAAACACAACCGCCCTCGGAAAGCTCCAGGCTAACCGAAACACGATCACAATTCATTCCTCAAAAAATAACAGACTTGCATTATTGTAACCAAGACTTTTTCAAGCGGAAGGCGGGGAATGCGGAAAAATTTGCAGAATTTCTTCATTTCAGTGGAAAAGTCACCGAAAAACCGCTTAGCTGTAGTGATATTTTTGCCGTATTAATGTTGCAACCGCCGTTTTGCTGCTACTCTTTAGGAAGAAAGCCGCAGCAATTTTTGATGAGTAGGATAATAAATTGAGGTACAGAGTTATGACGCGGAGATCTTCGCTTTTTTTCTTTTTCGTCTGTGTTTCGGTCACGGCAACTCCCGTCTTTTCTCAACAATGGGCGGCGGACATGTTCAAAGTCAGGGATTATGATTTCGGTACTGTTTCGCATGGTGCCAAAGCGGAGTATGAATTTGAGATTTATAATCCTTACCTTGAAGAGATTCATGTTGCTTCCGTTTACGCGAGTTGTACATGTACAACGGTTTCCATGCCGCAGCGAACCCTGAAAACGTATGAAACCGCCAAAATTCTTGCCCATTTTAACACCGACCGTTTTTACGGCAACCGTTCCGCGACGCTCACGGTCGTGATCGACAAGCCTTTTCCGGCACGTGTTCAGCTCAATGTTCGCGGAGCCATCCGAAATGACCTCCTTTTCCAGCCGGGAAGTATCAACTTCGGAATGGTCAATACGGGAGAGACCGCGGAGAAAATCGCAACGGTTTCCTATCGCGGACGTTACAACTGGCAAATCCTGAACGCTCTTTGTTCTGACCCTAATATTGAAGTTTCTGTCACAGAATTACAGCGATATCCGGGAAATATTGTATATAAAATTCATACCAAACTCTCTCAGGACACCCCGACAGGTTATATCAACAACCGAATCACTCTGATGACCAATGACGGCACAAATCAGAAAATTCAGCTCATGGTCGAAGGACTGGTGAAATCCATCGTCAATGTCAGTCCCTCCATGCTGATGCTGGGAAGTCTTGAACCGGGGCAGGAAATCACGAAACCGATTGTCATTAAAGGAGATAAGCCGTTTACCATTAAAAAGATCGCCTGCCGGAATTCCGGCTTTTCGTTTGCTTTTTCGGAAAATAACAGCGGGGCTCCCCCTAAAACAGTTCACGTGATTCCGGTAAAATTTAAGGCGAATGATACGAAAGTTCACGAAAACATCGCGGAGACAATCAAAATTGAAACGGATGCGGTTTCGTCAACGCTGGAAGTTCCTGTGTATGGGGATGTGACGGCGTCCTCTCCCGAAGTCATGACGTCTCACCAATGACGCTTGCCAGTCGTTGCGGAGAGCGGATCGCCGAAGGTGATACTTTCGTAAGTTTGTATCGAATCGGAAGTTACGATTATTGTCCACTTTAACACCATGAGAGGTTTTCAATGAAACTGTCTATCAATGGGGAATCCCGTGAATTTGACGACGCCCTGACCATTACCGATCTGATCGAAAAACTCGGTCTGAAAGGCAAGTTTGTTGCCGTGGAGCGAAATAAGGAAGTTATTTCGTACAAAAGTTATACCGTCACGCCGCTTGACGAGGGTGATCAGTTGGAAATCGTCACGCTTGTCGGCGGAGGCTGATATTCCTCTTGACACAATCTTCTGTAATTCTTATAGTTCCGCTTTTAAGTTTAGTTTATCAGACGGGTCGTGTTCTTGCGTAAGGAGAGGATTGTGTTGCGGTATCAATGGGGATGGATTGTTTTTGGGGTGGTCTTTCTTATTTCAGGTTGTTCCACTGCCGGGGGACGTCATACGAACCGTCGGATTTCCGAACTGGAAACACGGGTTTCACGGCTGGAATCCGGTTCGGTTTCGCAAAAGCCGATTCCAATCCTTCCGGAAAATCTTGACAAAATGGAAATAGTGACTCCGGCGGAAATGAGTCTCCCGGAACGTAAAATGCCGAAACTCAAATAAAGAATGAAAAAGAATCATGATTCCACTTTTCGCTTTCATAAACCGGCTGTAAAGCATCATGTTTCACAGTAAAGGCGGATTAAGGATCATTTCCGGAAATCTCTCCTTTTTCTCATGATCGTCTATTGACTTTCTTTACCGCTTTGATTAGCATAAATGTCAGATGTACGGTTTTTCAATGCCGCGGACAGCAGCGTCAGGAATATTGTTGCTGTTTGCGGCTTTTTTTCGAGTTCGTTCCGCAACGAGACAAAATTGATAAGATGGAGTATTTTTATGAAAATTATTAAGAAGAATATCGTCGCTTGTTGTTTTCTTTCCTGTTTGATGGGACTGGCGGGATGTTCTGAAAAACTTCCGGACGGTTTTCCGAAAAAATTGACCCCCTTCACGGTGAAACTTCTCTACGAAGGCAAGCCCGTCACAGGAGCTTCGGTTTCGCTCATCCCCGATGTAGCAGGCGGTTATCTCGTCACAGCGCAGACCGGAAATGACGGTGTTGCCAAACCGGAAACATTCGTCAATATTTTTTCCAAAGCCGGTGTTCCGGCAGGTTCGTACAAAGCGGTCATTTCCTACGTTCCCAAATCTTCTTCGGAACTCACTCCGGAAGAAATGGCGACACTGAGCAATCCTGAAATCACGGAACGCAGAAAAAAGATTGATGCGGAAATTGCCGCCATGCCGAAACTTGTTCCGAATGAGTGGAGCAATCTCAACTCCACACCGGTCAGAATCACCGTGCTGGAAAAAGCGGGCGGCGTGACCATTGAAATCACGGATTCCCAAACATTTGTCCAGTGAGGTGAGAGTCTCAGTACCATCAATACTTCCTCCCAAATTTTTGAGTACCGTTTCAATCTCTTCAATTTTCAGACCATGTCATAACGGGCGATTCGACAAAGACTCCTGAATTTTGAGGAGAAGATCGCGGTATTGAGGAGATTGGGTGATTTGCTCACTGATATTTTGAATACTGTGCGATACAGTGGTGTGGTCGCGGCCGCCGAAATACTGTCCGATTTCCTTCAAACTCAGTTTCGTCCTCTGTCGCGACAGGTACATGGCGATTCCGCGAGCCAGCACCGTCGTGCTTTTACGGGATTTGCTCTTCATCTCCGACAGCTTCAATCCCATCTGACGGGCGACCTGTTTGGCAATCTCGTCAACGGTTACGGTGGAATGATAATGGTCCGCAAATTCCCGGAGTACCGTCTGAATCAGCGGTAAAGTGATCTGTTGCCGTTCCGACTCAAAAGCAAGCTTGGAAATAACGCCCTGAAGCTGCGGAACCGAGCCGGAAAGACTTTTGGCAAGTAACGGAATGAATTTCGGCGGTAATGTCATTTCAGACTGTTCTGCAAAATAGGAAAGTATCGCAGTTCTGGCGGAATAACCGGGAAAAACCATCGGCACAACGAACCCGGAGGTCAGCCGGGCAATCAGACGCTCATCTTTCAGCATTTTCGGCGACGGAAAAGTGTCCATACCGAGGACCATTCGCTGACGGGCGGTGTCCAATCCGTCTAAAATGGTGAGCAGTTCGATTCGAGCCGCTTCCTTGTCCTGAATCAAATGGAGATCGTCGAAAATCATGAGATCGGCCTTTTGAAACTTCCGGCGGAAATCCTCCGTCGTTTTGGATGTGATTGCCGTGACGAGAGATCGGGCAAATCCTTCACCTGTAAGAAAAATGGACTTTTTCCTGCTGTGAATTTCATGCCACTTTTGAAATATTCCCGACAATAAATGCGACTTTCCGACCCCCGCCGGTCCGTAGAGCAGAACGATCGGACAAGCAACAGTAAAATCGGAATCCGTACAGGAATTGACCGTCATATCGTAAAGAATCCAGTGAATCGCCGTTTCGATGAGCGTGTTTTCCGCCCCTATAAAAAACGCACTGTTTCCAAAATCAAGACGCGTGACAGATTCTCCGGCAGACTTCGTGGAAGCCGTTTTTTCTGAAAACCGGTCGGAAATCGTATTCTTTTTCGGAGACATCAGCGTCTTTATTGTTAAGTGCTCCCCGCCAAACCGCAGCTTCATCAGGCGGCCTTGCGATCATCCTCACCTCGTTTTTCATTCGGTTCGTCTCCAACCCGAACTCTTCACAAAATGACCCGTTCGGAAAACATTCAGGCGTCACCCGGAAGTTTGAATTGTCGAAACCGACGAAATAAAAAGGAGGTTAATGAGAAAACTCGAAAACGTCAAGCAGAGAAGCGGATATTTTTGCCGTGTGATGTAAAAAACTGCGGCATGAAGCACCATTGCGGCCGCAAGAACCATCCAACAGAGTTGCCAGCCCAAAAACAAACCGGCAATTCCCGACACAAAAATCCATCCCATTCGCTGTGTTTTATCTATTGTCACGTAAGACAAGACTTTCCCGGCCGTCAATCCCACCGTCAAACCGCAAATCACGTCAGGAATGGAATTTTGATGTAAATTTCGACCACTCTGAAAGGCTTCTTGTAAAGTTTCCCAGGGCCAAAAAACATTCCAGTGGAACGGGTACAGGTATGGAAAAAAGAGTCCTGTTACAATTCCGATGGCAATCATCCCTCCAAAAAATCGTTTCGGAAGTGTTTGGCGGTCCAATTCGATCAATCCGACGGTCAGGAGGAAACAATGGAGCAAAAAAAGCCAGGAAAATCGCAGCATTAATTCAAATAAGCTCAGCGGCATCATGGAAAGATTTTCCTCCGACATCACCGGACGGACAAAGGCCATATCCATTTTTTGCAGAGTTCCAAAGAGCACGCCTGCGAAAACGGCGCAAATCGTTTCTACCAAAGGATATCGGAAGCTGATCGGTTGTCCGCAATCCCGGCATTTTCCGTTCAAAAAGACCCAACCGAAAATCGGAACGTTATCGAACCAGCGGATACGTTTCAGACACTTCGGACAATGGGACGGCGGCGAAATGAGACTTTGTCCGCGCGGCAGACGCCAGATGACCACATTCAGAAAACTTCCGATCACAGCACCGACTGCGATAATCCAGACGATCAGAAAAATTGTCATGTTTTTGATTCCGTCTCTTCAGAAAAACATTTTTATTATGAGCCGCTCTATAATCTATTTTCACAACATCTTTTTATTACTGTAGATAGGACAATATAAATTTTGCTCGATTATCATAATAGGTGTCCTTTCCTCCCTCTGATATTAGACCGCCTTGTCGCGGTAATGCAAGTCCGGACAAAAAAAATCGAACAAAATAGGAAATTTTGTAAAAAATTTCGCGGTGACACTTGAAAAAGATAGTTCAGGCAGGTAAGATATATTAAATTGATGATTGAGGAAAACAGTTTCGTTTCAGTTGACTTGGTGATTGATGTGTCATTACCGGAATTTTTCGACCGTTAGGTTTGGCGAGATTCCGTAACTTATACATTTTTGGTACACTGGAGTGAATTTACTGTTTACAAAAAATACCGGTTATTGACGATTACGGAATGATCCGGTACAATCAAAAGACTCCAACTCATCGACAGACTTGTTGTTTTGGTTTCGCAGCGGCAAATTAGCTGGTATCACCACAATAAAATATGGCAATTGTGTAAAACAGTTCATTTCTGCTGTTGGCCTTAAATAAATAAAGTTTGTCGTCGATATGGATATTCAGAAACGTGGAATTGGCAGTTTAGCCTAAAATTTAACAAAGTATTTCGAATCTAGACAAAAGGAGATTCACTGATGAAGCGTCATGCCCTTCTTGCTGTGTTGACCGCAACCGTTGTGCTTGCGGTTTCAACTACCATTGCCCAGGCTGGTCCGTTTGGCCGTATTGCATTTTTCGTGAAATGCAATCCTTGCGCTCCGGCGGCTTGTGCTCCGTGTGAACCCGTCGCCTGTGCTCCGTGTGAGCCGGCTGCCGCCCCCTGTGAACCGGCTTGCGGCGAGACCTGTACCCCGAAGTTCCGCCGTCCGCAGCTGTTAGCCAAACTGCACGGACTTTTCGCTCAACTTCATACTCACACCCCCTGCGAGCCGGCGGTTTGTGAACCCGCTGCTTGCACTCCGTGTGAACCGGTTGTTGCCCCCCCTTGTGAACCCGCTTGCGACGACACCTGCGATGCGGACTGTGGTCCGAAGTTCCATCGTCCTCAGTTGTTAGGCAAATTACGCGGACTTTTGGCTCATGTTCATTTTCATAGCTGCAGTTACACGGTGCCTGCCGCTTGTACAACTCCGTGTGAACCGGCTGCTCCTCCCTGCGAACCCGCTTGTGAGGTCTGCACCCCGGCTTGTGCAAAATAGTTCCTTTCGGATCACTCTATTTTCAGTCGATCGTTTTTCGGTCTGTTTGGATAGGAAAGATCGGTTTCTCTTTAAAAGAGGAATCGGTCTTTTTTCATGTCATCGTTTTGGGGATGATAAAACGAACGAAGCAAACAGGAACAGCAACATTCCCGGTGAGCGGCATTGTGAGATCAGCGGACCGGGCATGTTTGACGATGTTCCCGGTTACTTTTTCTACAGGCTTCGTAAGTCCTGAACCCGTTTCGCTTTTCCTTCGCTTCGCGGCACCGTATTAGGTTCCACGAGTCGAACGGTCACACGAATCCCGATGGTACTCTCGATCTTCCGGGCAATCGTCTGACGCAAATTTTCCAGGGATCGAATGGTGTCACCGAATTTTTCGCTCGTCAGTTCCACAAGCACTTCGATATTGTCGAGGTCTTTTTCCCGTGTGAGAATGATCTGATAATGCGGCACCGTCCCTTCGACAGAAAGGAACGCCGATTCGATTTGTCCTGGAAAAACATTGACTCCCCGAATGATGAACATATCGTCGGAACGGTGACTGATCCGTTTGATCCGCCGGAGAGTGCGTCCGCATGAACACGGCTCGGAAATCAAACAGGTGATGTCGCGCGTCCGGTAACGAATCAGCGGCATCCCGGTTTTGGTCAATGTGGTGAAAACGAGTTCCCCTTCCGCCCCGTCGGGAAGCGGTTCCAGCGTTTCGGTGTCGATGATTTCCGGGTAGAAATGGTCTTCAAAAATGTGCGACCCGCATTGGCAGGAACACTCTGCGGCGACCCCCGGACCGGCAATTTCCGTAAGCCCGTAAATATCATAGGCTTTGATTCCCGCCAGTTCTTCAATTTTGCAGCGCATCGCCTCCGACCACGGTTCCGCGCCGAACGCTCCGGCCCGCAGCGGCAACTTACGGAGATCAACCCCCATTTGCTGGGCTTTATCGAGGATGTGCAGAAAATAACTCGGTGTTCCGGAAAAAAGCGTGACGCCGAAATCCCGCATAAGCATCACCTGACGTTCCGTGTTTCCCCCCGACATCGGAATCACGGTCACCCCGAGTGCTTCACCGCCGTAATGCAGCCCCAGTCCGCCGGTGAAAAGTCCGTAACCGTAGGCATTGTGAAGAATGTCCCCCTCGTGAATCCCGTAACTGACCAACGCCCGGAGAACAACCTCCTGCCAGACATCAATGTCATTTTGCGTATAGGCCACGACAATCGGCTTGCCGGTGGTGCCGCTGGAAGCATGGAACCGGACGACATTCTTCAACGGGGCCGCGAAAAGTCCGAACGGATAAGTGTCCCGCAAGTCCGTCTTAACAATGAACGGCAGTTTGGCAATGTCTTCCAGTGACTGAATCTCATGAGGCGTGACCCCCTTTTCCTTGAGGCGTTCCCGATACCAAGGGACATTTTGATAAGTGTATTTTAGAACTGTCTGCAATCTCTGCCACTGTAACTCCTGAAGTTTCTGTTTAGGGAGATAATCGAGAGCACTTTGGGAATGAAAGTCTTTCATGGAGTCGGATCCTCATCAAAAAATACCATTGTCACCGGAATAATACCGTCAGATTAACCCAAAGTATAACCCTCTGCACAGAAACGTCAACAATGTCTCACACAATCCGGTCGCAAACGGATCTCCGTTTTTCGCGGACAACAGGGAACAGACACCGCCTCTTCATTCCTCATTTTTGAGCGAACGCGGCAGCTTGACTAAAGCGGCTCCCCAGGAAAGTCCGACACCAAACCCCACCAGCATGGCGGTGTCGTCAGGACAAAGCAGGCCTTGATTGGATGCATCGACCATGGCAATCGGCACACTGCTGGAAACGGTATTTCCTTTGTCGAGAATGTCGTTGAAGTATTTTCGCCCTGCCAGCGAGCAGAGTTCCTGAAGCCGGTCGAGCATGTACTTGTTCGCTTGATGAAAAATGTAACAGTCGATGTCGTCACGGGTTTTGCCGGATTTTTGCAAAATGTCATTGACAAGCGGAGGAATCCGTTCAATCGCAAAAGCGAAAATCCCCTGCCCGTGCATATAAAGCTGATTCTGCGACCGGACATTTCCACGATTGTCGGTTTTTTCGACGGCGGTTTCCGCTGAACAAGGAATCCGGTGGCCTCCTGCCGGAACAATCAGCATTTTGGCACCGGAACCATCCGTACCGAAAACAAACGGCCCAATCAACGGTTCCGCATCTTCCGTCTCCACACCGCGAATCAATGTGACGGAAGCCCCGTCTCCGAAAAGCGGACGCGAAACCCGATCTTTAGGATTAATGTACCGGGAATACGTCTCTGACGTGACCAAGAGAACATTCTGTGCCGCTCCGGTTTCGATCAGACCTCTGCACACCGCCAAACCGTATATATACCCGGAACACCCCAGATTAAAGTCCAACGCCCCTGATGTTGTCGGAATTCCAAGACGATTCTGAAGAAGACAGGCCGAAGTCGGGAGAAGATAATCGGGAGATTGTGTACAAAAAACGAGAAAATCAATCTCTTCCGGTGTGCAAAGCCTTCTGTCAAAGAGCTTTCTGACCGCTTTTTCGCCCATATCCACAGCGGTTTCTTCGTGTCCGCAGATGGCGCGGGAACGAATCCCCAATTTTCGTATCATTTTTTCCGCAGTCCAACCGTTATAAATCAGAGAAAGCTCCTCATTACTCAAACGATGTTCCGGGAGATAGTATTCAATATTATGTATCTGTGCGGATTTCACGATTTTCAACCATCCGGCAAACAGGATAACCGGTACAACATTCCATAGGCAAGCGAAAAAACTTTAAAAAACACCACGAATCAGATTTTACCGTTTTTAGTCAACTTTCCAAGTGGATACTGAAGAGAATGTCGCATCGCGGCGGGAAATTTCGTACCGATTGCATTTCTTGAGACGTTTTCCCAAAACGATTTCCGGCATCAGATGGAATGTTTCGCCGTATCTCGCTGACGCCGGTACAAATTTTTCGCATTTGGGATGAAACTCTTGTGATAACCTATCAGACTTATTATACTAACGGATAATTCAACAGCTTTAAGATGACTGTGCCGTGATTTTTTTCGGAGATTTCCGGACATTCTTGTTGGGTCTGTGATGAAATTGACAGGGTTTTCCGTTTCCCACTTTAAAAAACGGTAGAATATGAGATAATAAACACGGAGAGTTTTTTGCCGTACCATAAGAATGTGAGGAATTTTGTATGTTTTCAGGTATCGTTGAAGCATTGGGGCATGTCGCTCAGCTGATTCCGGAAGGGCCGGGTGTCCGGCTGGTGGTGGAAGAGCCGCTCATTCGTTCCACAACAAATGTCGCAGACAGTGTTTCCGTCAACGGATGTTGTCTGACGGTGGTCGAGGTCGGGCACGTGACGATGACATTTCAGGCAGGGCCGGAAACATTAACGAGGACGAATCTCGGCAAACTCGAGGAAGGTTCGCCGGTCAATTTGGAGCGGGCGTTGACTTTGGGAGATCGGCTTGGCGGTCATTTTGTGAGCGGTCACATTGACGGCTTGGCGGAATTGGACGACATTAAAGATTACGGTGATTGGGCGGATTATTGGTTCAAAGTCCCGCAGGAGCTGGCGGCTCAGATGGCGTCAAAAGGGTCGGTCGCGGTGGATGGAGTGAGTCTGACGCTTGTCAATTGTACCAAAGATCACTTCAGTGTGGCGCTGATTCCTTACACGCTTCGGGTGACGACACTGGGAATCCGTAAAAAGGGAGATTTCGTGAATATCGAAACGGATATTCTTTCCAAATATGTGCAACGTTTTATTGAATCCAAAGAATGGGATTGAGGTTGAATTATGAAAAAAATGATGTTGTTTTATGTCAGTGCGATGCTTGTGTCCGCATTGACGGTTTTTTCCACCGCGGAAGACGCGGTAAAAATCAAAGCGTTAATCCTTGATGGACAGAACAATCACAACTGGAAGGCCACAACGCCTGTACTCAAAAGTATTTATGAAAAATCGGAGCGATTCGTGGTTGATGTGGCCACTGCGCCGCCCTCCGGACAGGACATGAGTATTTTCAAGCCGGATTTCTCCAAATATGATCTTGTGGTGCTCAACTACAACGGTGACAAATGGTCGCAGGAGACCTGTGACGCTTTCGAGAAATTTGTTGCCGAAGGAGGCGGTGTCGTGTCGTATCATGCGGCGGATAATGCCTTTACGGATTGGAAAGAGTACAACTTGATGACAGGTCTCGGCGGTTGGGGCGGCCGTAATGAAAAGAGCGGCCCTTATGTTTATGTCGAACTTGGTCAGGGAATCAGGAAGATTGTGTACGATAACTCTCCGGGAGACGGTGGGCATCACGGTCCGCAGGTTGAATTCCTCGTCAAAACATTTTCATCGGAACACCCCATCATGAAGGGACTTCCGGAAGCCTTTTTACATGTCAAAGACGAACTTTACTGTAAAATGAGAGGCCCCGGCGAAAATATGTCGATTCTGGGGACGGCGGACTCCAAAAAAGAAGAGAGAGGTTCCGGCCGTGAGGAACCGCTTTTGATTGCAATCACGTACAAAAAAGGCCGTATTTTCCATACAATGCTGGGACACGATGTGCCGCAATGTCGATGTGTCGGTTTTCAGACAACGTTGCTGCGAGGTTCCGAATGGGCGGCAACGGCGGAGGTAACGATCCCGTGTCCGGAGGATTACCCGACGGCGACACAGACCAGCATCCGCGAATGATTTTCACGCGATTTTCTGTAAGCAGAGCCGTCCGCCGCGATCTGTAATGGTCGAGTGGAGGTTGGTTGAGACTTGCATTTGTCTGCCGATTGAGTCGAGTATGTCATGCCGATTTCGTTTTACTGCGAGGTTTGCCGTCAGCGTCTGAAAATCGCAACGCGAAAGGCGGGGGCGTGGATTGACTGTCCCAAATGCAGGTCTCCGATTTCTGTGCCGTATCAGAGTGTTCCCAAACGGCGCAAAAAACATCTGCCGGGGCCGAAGAATATTATCCCGCCGCCGGTTTGGGAAGAAAACAGGGAAACGGTTTTTGGCGTATCACCGCAAAATGAGGAAAATGGGAAGGATGGCGGTTTTTTATTTGCTCCCAATGAACCGACATTGGTGACAGCACCGCCTGTTTCAGAGGAAGGGGTTTCCGTCGAGTTCACAACCGATGATGATATTTTGGCGTCACTCACGGGGAGCTCCTCTTTACACGACAACAAGATAATCCGTCCGGAGGAAATTCCGCCGGAATGGACTCATTCCCGACCGAAGCGGCAGCCGATTTCAACGTTACTGGCGGTAGGGTTGTGTACGAGTATTGTTTTTTTCGCACTCGGCGTACTTTTTGGAGTTTTCCTCGTTTCTCCGGATTCGCTGGACACTGCTAAAAATCTTTCCAAACCTTCCTATTCTACGCAAAATGATATTCTTGTCTTTGGAAAGCTCACTTACACCGACAACAATGGCCGCACGCAAAACGACGAGGGAGCAACGGTCCTCTTTCTGCCTGAAAAGGCTCCGGATAAGCGAATTTCACCAAAAGGAATTTCTGTGCGTGATTCGATGCCGACTTTGGCACATCCTCATTTTGCACAACTTATCCGGATTGGCGGTTATTATCTTCGAACAGACTCCCAAGGTGAATTTTTAGCTAAAATAGGAAAAGCAGGCAAGTATCACGTTTTAATGATTTCCGCTCATGCCGAAAGACTGCCGGATTCTCCGATTGACGAAACAGCCAAGGATGTTTTAAAAAAATTCTTTACCGATCCGGCTCTTCTTATCGCGGAGGCGAAATCTCTTCTCATGGAAGCGGAAATCCAACGCGGTTTTCCGCCGCTGAACCAGGATTTCGGGGCAAGCGAAAAGGATATTGAATCCCTATTCCAATAAACGGTTCCCGTGTTCTTGAAAACGGTCTGTGTTTTATTTCAAATCAATGTCGAATTGATTCGGTCCGGTTTCCGTCACCTCGATTTCAATGGGACTCCGGTCCGACATGGTGATCGGTTTTTCCGGTGTCATCGGTAACTCCGACGGCACGGGCTGTCCCGGCGGAATCGGAACCGGTTGACTCTTTTGAAACACGGAGACACGGTATTTTCCCGGTTCGGCCCCCATTTTGCCGTGCGTGTGAATCAGTGTGAACCGCCCTTGTTCGTCCGTTTCCGCAAAAGAAAGGGAACCTGTGTCTATTTTGTTGAATTCAATCCGGACATCCGTCAGCGGCTTGCCGTTTTGCGTCAATGTCCCGCTGACCGCGGTGACTTTCGGACCGGTGTTGTTTGTACAACCGGCAACACATAATACAAGAATCAAAAGAAAAATCTTTTTCATGGTCATTAAATGATGGTGAGAATCGTTCACCGAACGACTTACCGTCAGTGTCCGTTGATTGAGATCGTCTTACACTAACCGTAAGTTTTTCGGTGAACCGGTTTTATTATTGATGATGGAATCACGGCAAGGCGACAGTCAAACCATCGTTCCGTGCCGCGAGACGCAGTAATACGTTATTGAAATCAACGGCTTCCGAAATAAACCGTACACTCCCGTCCATGACCGCAAAGTTCGCTCCGCCGGTATGAGCGGATGTAATGATCGTATTCGAAGAATAAGGCGTGTTACAACCGCCTCCGGGACAAAGGGTATTGATTGTCCAACGGATGGTGACGATATTTGTTGTCCAACTGTTATTAGGACCGGGACCGCAACTCCAACCGGCCCCGACATGAGAACTGGCATTCCATTCGTTTTGTGTTGTCCGGTTGTTGTTCCAAACCAAAGCGGACTGCTCCGTTATCGGAATTACTGATAAACAAGTGCTCACTTCACTTGAAAAGTTACTTGATGCAAATGTAATTTCCAGAAAAAACGGTAAATGGCAACCCCATAGACTTAGAAAAATCTATGGTATCAAAAAGTTAATTTCCGTTGAAGCGAAATTTAATAATATTCAGTAGTTTGTAATTTCCTTTCCAATGCTTTAATTTACGGAGTTTGCGATCTATTTACAGGGCTGAAATGGCAGTCAAGATTTTCCATTGTTCGACGAATCATTCCGAGCAGTTGTTTGAAACTGACATACTCACTGGTCATCTGTTTCCTTCTTCCGTCCGCCAACAAAACCTCCCGTTCAAACTCCGCCCATTCGTTTCGCATCAGCATCGACAACGCAAAATAAAATAATCGTAGCAACGGCTTGCGTGTGCAAGTTCGGATCCTCGCCTGATGTGATTGACGATAACTCGATTCAATTCCGAACCGCTTACGATACACCTCAAAAAAGTTCTTCGCCTTGCCA
>JAISQK010000298.1 GCA_031274255.1 Planctomycetaceae bacterium
GGCAAGTTCAGGAGAGCATCACGGGATACACTTCGACAATGGGGCTTTTCTTTTACTGAAAACGCAGACCGTCGATTGACCGTGAGCCACCCCCATCGGGCGGTTTTTACGATGTAACACGGCAGGGAAAACCGAAAAACTTGTTAAAAAACCCCGTAAAAAAACACAAAATGAATTACTGACTATGTAATAGGACGGTTTGATTGACTTGACAGTCCACATGCCCTATTGCAGGATTCGGTTTTTTGCATAGAATGTAAAATATTCATGAAATCTGAAAAACGATGGATTCACACTCAAGCCGGTGGAAATGGCCCCTGCGACACGCGGCACAGCTCAACGCCATTCCCCGAAGACAGGTTGCTATCTGCGGTTTTACTGTGAGCGTCGCGGGTTTGCTCCGTCACGGGGAAAATATCTCGTGAGACAGGGGCTCCACTGCAAGACACATGGAACATCCAACCACACCAATAGAGGAAAGAATAAAATATGACCATTCGATGCCTGACTGTTTTGTTGCTTGCCGTGATCATGGCCGTTGCCGCAGAAGCCGCTGACAAGTTCCGTATCGGCTATATTGCCGAGCCGGCGCATGGGCTGCATTTCATCGCGGACAAAAAAGGATACTTCAAAGAAGAGGGAATCGCCGCGGAATTATTCCAATTCAGCACGACCGCCGAAGGCGTCGGAGCACTCAAAGCAGGAAAATTGGAAGTCGGAACTTTCGGAACCGCCGCTCCGTTGCTGTTCATTGCACGCGGAGCCGATTTCACAATTTTCGCCGGCATGATGATTGAAGGACAAGCGATTATCGCCAAGCCGGAAAACGTGAATCTCCTCAAAGATCTGAAAAGTTTCAAAGGCAAGACCGTCGCACTCGGTAAACTCACAACCGGTGATGTAATTTTTCGCGGCGCGTTGAAGAAAGCCGGTATTGACCCGAATAAAGATATTAAAGTGCTTGAATTTCCCGGTCAAAGTGCGGTTGTCGAAGCGGTCCGCAAAGGTGCCGTTGATGCCGGTATCGTATTTGCTCCGCATTATACCCTAGCGGAAAAGAAGTACGGTTTGAAGGTGTCCAACTATATCGCCGACTTTCATCCCGATTATACCTGTTGCCGTCTGGTTGCGAACACAAAAGACTTCAATGCCAAAAAAGACGCTTACAAACGTTTCCTGATTGCCATCATTCGCGCTTACAAATTCTATAAGGTCCATCACGACGAAACAGTGAAAATCATTTCCTCGACCCTGAAAATTGAGGAGGATGTCGTCCGCAAAGATACTTACACGAATGCGACGTTTCAGTCCAATCCCGACCCATTGACGGACGGAACATTGGAATTCTGGAATATCATGACGGACATCGGTTATCTGCCTGAAAACAACGTCAAACTGCTCGAACACATTGACACAACGGTCTATCGGCAGGCTTTGGACGAAGTGTTAAAACGCTATCCGAATGACCCTGTTTATCAGCAAATGGAGGAATTTTTCGAGAAACACAACACGCTTCCGCCGCTTGGGACGCACGAGCATAACCACGGAAAAATTGATCGCTGATAATGTTGTTGCCTCATTTCCTATTCGTCATTCTTCTCGCAACGATGCTCTACCCGGCGGACGGACATGTCGTGCCGTTGCGGACGCTGATTTTGGCGACGGTCATTGAAGTTGTTCTGATTTTGAAGCAAAAATTCACATCCAATACGGTCTTACGCACCGCCGCCGGGGATGTTGCGGGGGTTTTATTTTCGTTTTTGTTTTTATGGGAACTGCTGACCGAGCGGTTGAATTACCTTGACCCGATGCTCTTTCCGGCACCGGAAATCATTTTCACGCTGTTTGTCCGTGAATTGCCGGATATGCTTAAAGGACTCTACGGTTCAATCCTTCTGTTGGGCAGCGGTTATTTGCTGGCGTTGTTCACCGCAATTCCGCTGGGGTTGATTGTCGGCTGGAAAAAACGTTTGTTTCATGCCGTCAATCCGTTTGCCAAAGTTCTCGGCCCCATTCCGCCGATTGTTTACATTCCTTATGCGATTGCACTGCTTCCGACATTCAGAACCGCTTCCATTTTTGTTATTTTTACAGGAGCGTTTTGGCCCCTGTTTGTCAATACGGTCAGCGGCGTGTTCAATATACCGCCTTCTCTGATTGATGCGGCGCGAATGTTGAACCTGAAAAAACGCACTTTGTTTTTGCGGGTTCTTCTTCCCGGGGCGTTGCCGTCCATCTTTACGGGGGCAAACCTTGCACTCCTCCTTTCCTTTTTGTTGATGACGGCGGCGGAACTCATCGGCGCAACTTCCGGCATCGGCTGGTATGTCAAGAACTTTTCCGACTTCGCCGATTATCCGCGGGTGATTGTCGGGATTTTGTTTATCAGCATCGTTGTTACGGCGATCACCTGGTTCACCATGCGGCTGGAACGTTATCTGCTGCGTTATCGGGAGGTGAACAATGATTAGTATCAACAACGTCTCTTTCCGTTATTCCGACAAACTTGTCCTCGATAATATTTCGGCGGAGACTCCAAGCGGACAATTCGTTTGTCTGCTCGGTCAGTCCGGCTGCGGAAAATCGACGCTGCTCCGTTTGTTAGCCGGTCTGTCTGCGGCGAATACGGGAACAATCCATATTGACGGCAAACCGGTTTCCGGACCGGAGAAGAAATGTTCGGTCGTCTTTCAGGATTATTCCCTGTTTCCCTGGATGACGACCGGTGAGAACCTGATGCTGGCGTTACGCAATTCCTACCCCGAAAAAAAGAGGAAGGATGTCCGTTTCATTGCGGAAGAATATTTGGAGGTCGTGGGGCTCTGCGGCTGTTTCAATAAATTCCCCGGTGCGTTATCCGGCGGAATGCGGCAGCGTGCGGCAATCGCAAGATCACTGTCGGTCGGCTCTTCGATTCTTTTATTGGACGAACCGTTCGGTGCGATTGACCCGTTGAACCGAACATTGTTACAAGACCTGTTATTGAATTTATGGAGAAATGCCGGAGAGAAGCGGACCGTTTTTTTTGTCACGCATGATATTGACGAAGCGGTTTTTCTTTCGCAGCGGATTATTGTGCTTGGCAGCACGCCCGGACGTATCATCGCCGATTGGGAAGTTCCGAAAAAGGAAGAGGGGGCCGGACGGGGAATATTCGATTTGCCGGAATTCAAGGAATTTCAGTCCCAACTCCTTACCCTTTACAGAGAGGATATTCTGCGCCGGTTGGAGTCGGGAAGCATTCAACAGAACGGCAGCGGAATTTGATGTTTGACACACTTGCCCTTTTTACACGCAAGCCGGTGGAAATTCCGCCCTTGCAATACGGCGGCGGTCCGGTAAGGCCGTGACTGTCGTGCGGACGCGGTAGATCTAACTCATATTACGCAGGAACCCGTTAAATCAGGTTGGAATTAACATATAGTGTCAATCAAAATCAACTCCATGTTTTCTGTGGCTAAAAAATTAAGTGTATAACGATGCCATTTTCACGAAATCAGATTTGGACAACTGTTTTTATTTACGGGGTGTCGCACATGTTTGTTGATGCGGCTTCGCTGGTGTGTTATTCTGCGTTGATTAGAGATTACAGTCATGATTTGGGGATTCAAATAACGATTTTTCTGTTGTATGGTCTTATTGCTTTTGCAACACAATCGCCGTTGGGTTTACTGGCGGATTGTTTGAACAGACCGGTGTTGATTTCTATTGCCGGTTGTTTATCGGTCGCAATCGCACCGTTTTGTGTTGCGATACCGGCTGTTGCGTTGTTGTTTGTCGGGGCCGGCAACTCTCTTTTCCATGTCGGCGGCGGAGTTATTACGTTGTCGCTGGCAAAAGGCCGCGCGGCAATCCCCGGATTTTATGTTGCGCCGGGTACGATTGGAGTTGTGATCGGGGTACTTCTCGGTGCGGAACCGATAGAGACCGGTTTATTTTTTGCACCGTTGCTTCTGATGTTGTCCCTCATCATTTTGGCAACGGGACCGCCGTTTTGGCGAATCACAAACACGACTCGCGTTTTTTGTTCAAATTCAAAAAAGCCGAAAACGGTTTCGTTGCTGATCTTGACCGCAATTGTCCTGCTCTTCCTGACAATCATGACACGGTCATTGGTCAGTGCGTTTTTGACATCGCCTGACAACGATAAAATGATGATTACAAAAAACATGTTATTGTCATACACGATTCCGGCGGCTGTTTTTGCGGGCAAATTGGTCGGCGGTTTTTTGGCGGATCGTTTGGGATGGCGTTATTTTGTCTCGGTGGTGTTATGTTTGTCCGCAATTTTATTTTATATTTCAAAAATCTCCATCTGGTCAATCATTCCGGCGATCTTTTTATTCAGTATGACAATGCCTGTCACGTTGACGGCGATTTCGAATTTGTTACCGAAATTTCCCGGGTTTGCCTTCGGTATAACGGCGTTGGGTTATATTGCCGGGGTGTTTTTAGCAATGACTTGCAGTCCGGTTGCGGAAACAATTGCGATTTTAGGTTTTTTGACGGTCGTATTGTTTTTCACAGGAATCAGTATATATTATGCCAATGAAGATTTGAGGTTCAGGTTATCAAAGTGGTAGTTTGCGTCTTTGGGATTTGATGAAGTCAATTGAACGAAAGGAAAAAATCAAAATGAAACGATTTGGAATTTTCAATTTAACATGTATTGCCATTCTTGCGGTAATGTTGAGTCGGCATTTTGTTTTGGCGGATGTGGCACCGCCTCCTGTTTTAGAACAGGTACAAGACAAACCGCCTCATAACAAGACAAAATTAAATGATTCGCAACTTGTCGCTGATATTTCTCCAATTGAGAGAGGCAAAAATTTTTCAGAAAGTTTTCGGGGTACGGTTATCCTTGTGGGAGTTGTCATTTTTGTTATTGTCGTTTTTTCGGGGATTTGCCTGTTTTTAATAATCAAAAAATCAAAAAAGCAGGAACCGCCGTCAACGCCGTTAAAATCCGAGACAGATTCTGATACGGCTGTTGAAACAACCCAAAACGAGACAGATGCCTGATTCGACAATTCCATTGGTGATGTGGTTTTTGATACCGCTTTCGCTGACAATTCTTATTGAGAGTGCGGCGGCTTGGTTATTAGGTATCAGGACAATCCTGTTTTATGCAAGTATGATTTGTATAAATCTGATGACGAATCCGCCGTTTTGTTTTTTCCTGTTGTTGTTTTACCGTTTTAACAATGTCCCGATTACCTTGATCACTGTCATTCTTGAAGTGATGATTGTATTGATAGAGTGGCGATTGTTGGTATGGGTTTTCCCGCAAAAGAGTAAAAGCATGTTCGGGCTTTCGCTGACAATGAATGGCAGTTCCTATTTGATTGGTGTCTTGATTCAATATGTTTTATCATTTCTGTAATTTTTATTACCGTAACTCATGTTACGCAAAGCATCAAATTTTCCCCTGAATTTGATTGACACTATGCCTAATTCCAGCCAGATTTAGCGGATTCATGCGTAACATGAGTATCTAATAGAAGGAATGTCGTTTATGGCAAAAGAGAAAGTGACTCCCGGAAAAGAGACCTTGAGTTGTTCAGAGTGTTCCATCCGTAATTGTTACCGGAAGGACAAACAGTATCCGGCGTTCTGCTTGACCCGCGAGTTTACCGATGCGGCGGAGAAGACACGGAATTTGTACCGCGGCAACTCAATGGATGGACGCCTTGCCCGTGCCGCGGCGGAAATCGAAGGGGAGTATTACGGCCGTTTGACGCGGTTGGAGGAAACGATTCGGTTTGCGCAAAAACTCGGTGTCCAAAAACTTGGAATTGCAAGCTGCATCGGGCTGTTGGATGAAGCAACATTGTATGCCAAAATCGTCCGGACCGCCGGCATGGAGACACGGACAGTGATTTGTAAAGTCGGGGCCGTCGACAAGACGGAAATCGGCTTGCCGGAAGAAATGAAGGTCTGTCCCGGCTGTGGCGAATCGTGCTGTAATCCGGTATTGCAGGCAAAGGTATTAAACGAATGGGGGTCGGAACTCAATGTTTTGGTGGGATTGTGTGTCGGACACGACGCGATTTTCAGCAGGCACAGCAAAGCACCGGTGACAACATTCGTTGTGAAAGACCGTGTGCTGGGACATAATCCTGTTGCTGCGCTTTACACATCCAAGTTTTATTACAAACGGGTACTGGACGCAAAGACCTTCCCGGAACCGCGTCACAAAAACAGCTAATCCTTTGGAAACAATCATTCCTGAATGGGGCGTTAATTTTCGGCATTAAATTCCTGACGCGTCAAAAATCACGACAAATCTTTTATCACCAGCAACACTCAATATGACGGCAAAGAAGATAAACATTTCCGTGATTCACGCGGCGGCGGGGAAAAGCACACGGTTCGCTCAGCGGCGGAAGAAGATTTTTTCGCCGCTTTGCGGCAAACCGGTTTGGCTTCATTCCGTGGAGCGGTTCGCGTCATTTCAGGAAGTGACGCAGCAAATCGTTGTGGTCGCCCCGGAAGACCGCGTGTTTTTCCTGTCGGAATATGCCGAGGCGATCCGGGAGTATCATCTGGAAATTGCCGACGGCGGAACGGAACGTTTTGAGTCGTCGGAAAACGGACTCCGGCGGGTGTCACAGGACGCGGATTTTACGGCGGTTCACGATGCCGCGAGACCGTGTGTGTCGCGGGAGCTTGTCCGGCGGGTGTTTGATGCCGCTGTTCAGTATGGAGCGGCGGTTCCAGCGTCGCCGATTGTCGGAACCCTCAAGCGGAGCAATGCGGAACATCAGATTCAGGAAACGGTTTCCCGCGGCGCACTTTGGGAGGCTCAAACGCCGCAGGTTTTCCGGCATGACTGGATTCTTGAAGGCTTTGCCCGCCGTGATGATTCCCCGGTGACGGATGACGCTCAATTGCTGGAAAAAATCGGCCGTCCTGTTCACATTGTTGCGTCCAACAGATATAATATCAAAATTACCACGCAGGATGATCTCGTCCTTGCGGAATTGATATTGAATCTGGAGAAAACGCAACATGAAAATCGGATATTTTGACTGTCACTCAGGAATCAGCGGCGACATGACACTTGGGGCACTCACGGACGCTGGTGTGCCGATAGAGCTTTTGGATCATGCCGTCCGTTCGCTCGGTGTGGAGGGACTTTTTCTCGAAAAGGAGGAGGTCAAACGCAAAGGTTTCCGTGCCGCACAGGTTCATGTCCGCAGACCGCATGAACACGCTCACCGTCATCTGCACCATATCACGGAGATGATTGATCAAGGAGACCTGACGCCGTCGGCCAGGGAGCTTGCCGTGAAGATTTTCAAAAACATCGCCGAAGCGGAAGCAAAAGTGCACGGCATGGCCGTTGATCATGTGCATTTTCATGAGGTCGGTGCGGCGGATTCCATCGCGGACATCGTCGGTGCGGCGGTCGGACTTGATTCACTCGGACTTGATGCCGTTTACGCTTCCGAAGTTCCGACAGGCACAGGAACGGTCACCATTGCACACGGCGTTTGCCGTGTACCGGCTCCGGCAACAGCGGAACTTCTTACCGGCATTCCGATCGCGCCGTCCGATGTGCCGTTTGAACTGACGACTCCGACGGGTGCCGCAATTCTCAAAACCGTTGTGCAGTCCTTCGGAACGATGCCCGCCATGACAATCCGCAAAATCGGATATGGAGCCGGCGGTCGCGAACTGAACGAACAGCCGAACATCCTGCGGTTTCTCATTGGAGAAGTTGTGGAAACTGATGGGAAAACATCTCCCGGCGAAGACATCATCTGGATGGTCGAAACCAATCTTGATGACGTAAGCGGCGAAATCATCGGTCACTGCATTACAAAACTCTGGACCGCCGGTTCACTTGATGTTTACACGGTGCCGATTCAAATGAAGAAACAACGTCCCGGCACTTTGCTGGCGATACTTTGTCACGAAGAAAACCTCGACGCGGTTGAGCGGATTCTTTTTGAAGAAACCACGACACTCGGTATCCGCCGCTGGCCTGCCGGACGTGCAATTCTGCGCCGCGGTGAGACGGTCGTGAAAACCCCTTGGGGGAATGTCACCTGTAAAACAGCGGAACGTCCTGACGGTTCCACACGTGTCACACCGGAATTTGAGTCGGCCAAACAGCTTGCCGTTCAAAGCGGCGTACCGCTGATGACGGTCTATAACGCCGTGAACAAATATAACACCGTAGACAAAGTCGAGTGACCCCAATCATTACCCTTGTTCGGATTTCTGACAGTACGGCGTCATTGCAGGGCGGCGGTGGATCGCCCGCGCAGGGCAGTTCGGCTCAATGGCACATTGATTGCACTGTTGACAAAGCACCTGATCAATCTGGAGATAGAGCGAGCCATTCCCGAAACTTGTACAGCCTTCGACACATTTTCCGCATCCGACACACAGCAAGGAATCAATAACGTATTCAAAATGCGGGTCTTCGATGAACCGCCGTTTGATGGCTGCCGTCGGGCAAAGTTGATTTTCCGCACCGTTTTCCGTTTCGGAAGACTTCGGGTCGAAAAAACCGGTGCAGAGTTTACAGTAGCCGCACATTTTATGATTATGGAAACACTTTACCGCCGGTGTGTTAAGGACACAGTATTTCGTACAATTTCCGCATCCGATACATTTATGCGGGTCAATCTGCCAGACAGTGGTTGTGTCGGATTTGGCAAGTTCGTGCCGCAAGACCAAGCCTCCGGCGACAGTACAAAGTCCCGCGGCGGTGACCCAGCGGCCGGTTGATTTGAGGAAATTCCGACGATCCATAGCAACACTCCTTATGATTTTCTACAATGTATGTCTTTTGCCGTAAATGAGGGTCATCAATTCCGAACGGGTGGCCGGATTTGACCGGAACGCCCCTTTCATGGCGGAAGTTGTACAGACGGAACCGGGTTTTCGTATCCCGCGAATCGTCATACAGGTGTGTACCGCCTCAACAATAACCCCGACTCCCCGGACATCCAGAACCTCCACGAGCAAGTCGGCGATTTCCTGTGTCATCCGCTCCTGAACCTGCGGCCGTCTGGAAATGACATCCACCATCCTCGCCAATTTGCTCAAACCTACCACTTTACCTTTCGGAAGGTAGCCGATGTGGACCTTTCCCATAAATGGAAGGAGGTGATGCTCACAGGTACTGTTGAATGTGATGTCCCGAACGAGTACAATTTCATCATATTTTTCGGTGAAGAATTTGAGCAGATGTTCTTTCGGGTCCTGGTACAGTCCGCTGAAGATTTCCGCGTAAAGTCTCGCCACACGGGCGGGGGTCTCCAAAAGACCTTCACGGTCAGGGTTTTCGCCGACAGCGAGTAAAATTTCACGCACGGCTTTTTCGATTCGCGGCAAATCAATGTTTGGATTTTTGTTATTCATTTTCAATTCAAATAGAGGATTTCGACACAACAAACAATATTGTTATTGTATTTTATCAGAAAAAAGGATCATTATGAGTCCGGACAAGTCACTTGCACAAAAAATTTATAAAAAATTGAAAAAATATTTCCCTGAACCCAAGTGTTCGCTGGAATTTGCCAACCCTCTTGAACTCCTTGTGGCAACAATACTTTCGGCACAGTGTACGGATATTCGCGTGAATATCGTCACACAAAATCTCTTTTCAAAGTACAAAAAGGTCTGCGACTATGTTGACATTTCCCGTGAAGAATTGGAAAATGATATAAAGTCAACGGGTTTTTACAAAAATAAGGCAAAAAACATTCAGGAAACATGCCGATTATTGAGCGAAAAACATAATGGCGTGGTTCCATCGGATTTGGACGCCCTTGTCCAGCTTCCCGGTGTGGGACGCAAAACAGCAAATGTCGTACTGGGAACCGCATTCGGCAAAACGGAAGGGGTCGTTGTGGACACTCATGTAGGACGTCTGTCGCAACGCTTGGGGTTCACTGGTCAGAAAACACCGGAAAAAATCGAACAGGACTTGATGCGTCTTTTTCCGAAAAACGAATGGATTTCTCTCAGTCATCGGCTAATCACCCATGGAAGAAAATATTGTACAGCTAAAAAGCCAAACTGTGAAGAGTGTCCTGTGAGTGAGATTTGCCCGAAAATCGGAGTGTCTAAGAAGACAGAGAGAATAATAAAATAAAGGAGAAAATGATTATGACAGAAATGAGTTTGTCGACGGTTATGGAATTTCTTGAGGAACGGTATCCATTACGGCTGGCGGAAGAATGGGACAATGTCGGTTTGTTGATCGGCGACCCGGAACAGTCCGTTGAGCGGATTATGACGTGTCTGACAATTACACCGCTGATTTGCCGTGAAGCCATCGAGGAAAAAGCCGACCTCATCATTTCGCATCATCCGTTTCCGTTTCACGCCATCAAACGCTTAACGACGGAAACGGTCCGCGGACGGATGATTTGGGACATTGTCACGGAGAAAATTGCTGTTTACAGTCCGCATACGGCACATGATTCCGCACCGGACGGGATTAACCAGCAAATCGCGAAACGCCTTGGCTTGCAACAGATTACGACGCTTTACGAAGACAAAAACGAGAAAGCCGTTTCGAATGAGGGGACCGGCCGGTTTGGAATGTTGCCCGAACCGATTCTGTTTGGAGAACTTCTTGAAAAAACGCAGGAAGCCTTCAATCAACAGGTGATTCCGTATATCGGCGACCCGGAAAAAAGCGTCCGTACTGTTGCCGTCGGTTGCGGATCGGCAGGGTCGTTTCTGGAACAGGCAATTCTCCGCGGCGCCGACGCCTTTTTGCTCGGAGAATCAAAGTATCACACTTTTCTTGAAGCGCAATTCAACGGAATCGGTCTGATTGTTACCGGACATTATATCAGTGAGCGTTTTGCGATGGAACGGATGGCGGAATTGATTCAGACAAAATTCAGCGATTTGACCGTTTGGGCAAGTGAAGTGGAAACAGATCCCATCAAATATCTGATTTGATGCCTCCTCCGCAATCCTCCACAGACTCCCTTGTTTAACAAGGCAAAATCAGTACAATGAAACACTATTAGGGTTATGCGGTTATTTTTAACATCGGAGTTTTTTATGCCGGACAATGACAGCATCGTAAAAGGAAAGAATTTTGGAATCGGAACGCCGCAAAAAACGGAAGGTTACTTCCTTAAAGGCTCAAGCCACCTCGACTGGGGGGTGAAAGACCGACTGTCGAGGGTTTTTAGCCCGAAGTCGGGGCACTCGGTAATGTTGGCATTCGATCATGGTTATATCATGGGGCCGACATCCGGTCTGGAACGGATGGACTTGACCATTACACCGCTCATTGAATATGCGGATTGTATCATGTGTACACGCGGCGCATTGCGGTCGGTTGTGCCGCCGACATGCAATAAGCCGGTGTCGCTCCGTTATTCTGCCGGTTCGACGGTTCTGACGGATCTCAATGAGGAATGCGTGATGGATATCGAAGAGGCGGTGCGGTTGAATGCGTCGCTGCTGGCGGTGATGGTGGCGGTGGGCGATCCGAAACATGAAGGGCTGACCATCCGAAACCTCACGAAAACCATTGACTTGGGCATGAAATACGGTATTCCGACACTGGGGGTCACCGCCGTCGGGAAAGAACTGGTCCGTGATGCACGGTATCTCAGTCTGGCAAGCCGTATTTGTGCGGAAAATGGGGCTCATGTTGTGAAAACGTATTTTTGTGAGAACGATTTTGAGCAGGTGACCAATTCCGTGCCGGTTCCTATTGTGATTGCCGGCGGAAAGAAACTTCCGGAAAAAGAAGCCCTTGAAATGGCGTATCAGGCCATTGACCAGGGGGCCGCCGGGGTTGATATGGGGCGTAATATTTTTCAAGCGGAACATCCCATTGCCATGATTCAGGCTATCCGGTCCATTGTTCATGAAGGAAACACTTCTGACAAAGCGTATGATCTTTATCAGACGCTTAAAAATGAGCAGTAATCAATGTGATGTGTGGTGACCAAAATCCAATCACAGTCGATGACACCGTAGCAACGGAACGGCCTCGGATCGCGGTTTTCGGGGCCGGACTCATGGGAACGGCCATTGCGGCGGTATTTTTGAAGGCACACTTTCCTGTGATGCTTTTCGATCCATCGCCGTCGGCAATCTCCTCTGCGGTGGATCGTGTGTGCGGCGAATTGGAAAAAATGCGGCCGGGACACAGTCAGAAAACATTGCTTACACAGCTTGTTTGCACTGAAAATCTGATGGAGATGGATGGTTGCCGTATCTTTTTGGAAAGTGTTACAGAAAAAATCCGTGTCAAGCAGCGGCTTTACCGGAAGATTTTCGCGTTCCTGAATCAAAGAACACTCCTTTTGACGAACACATCAACGATTTCCATTGGAATGCTTGCCGAATCGTTGGATACGCCGTCACGTTACTGTGGTTTTCACTTTTTTCACCCGGTGCATGAGCGGTCTTTAGTGGAAATCATTCGCGGGCCGCAGACTTCCGGGGAAACGATTCAGGAAATGGTCGGATTTGCGCAATCCATTGGGAAAACGCCGCTTGTGGTGAATGACGGTCCGGGATTTCTCGTCAACCGGTTACTGAATCCTTACTTGGCTTCGGCATTGGACTTACTCCTTGAAGGGGCGGAAATATCTCAGATTGACACCGCGGCTCAACAATTTGGTATGGCGATGGGGCCGTTTCGTATCATGGACGAAATCGGACTGGATGTCGTTTTACATGGCGGCTGGACACTTTTCAAAGCATTTCCTGACCGCGTTCTTCCATCGCCGATTTTATTGGAAATGGTGAGACTGGGATATTTGGGCAGAAAAGCCGGTCAAGGTTTTATGAAATATGATTCGGCCATTTCCTGGAACACTGTCGGAAAACCAAATTCCGTAACGGAAGAATTGATTCGGCAAAAACGGACGGAAGCAAATCGAAAAACGGAGCGGAAATCGGCAGATGAAGTGACCGCTCGCTTGATCGGCGGGATGCGTGAAGAAGGGTTCCGCATTCTGGAGGACAAAATCGTCGATTCGCCTGCGGAGGTGAATCTCGCAGTGAAGTTGGGACTCGGCTTTCCGAAGGAGAAGGATTTTTGGACTGTTTAGGAAAACAACCGGTAAACTGTGGATAAATCGAATCGGCAAATTGTGGTGATTGGAGCGGGACCTGCCGGACTGATGGCGGCGTTCGCGGCGGCGAAAAAGTACAAATCCGGTGTTTTGCTGCTCGAAAAAAATGATTCTCCGGCCAAAAAGCTCCTCATTTCCGGTTCCGGACGTTGTAATATCACTCATGCCGGTCCGATTTCCGGATTTCTGCCGCATTACGGCGGCAAAGACCGTTTTGTGAAGCCCGCCTTATTCCGCTTCACTAATACCGACCTCACAAAATGGATGCAGCATCGCGGTTTGCCGCTGAAGGAACTTCACGACGGTAAACTTTTTCCGGTCACCGAGTCCGCACGCGATGTTTTGCAAATTTTACTCAATGTATTACTCACCGAATGTTCCCCGCTTGTGGAAGTCCGGTATCGTGCAGCGGTGAAAAATGTCAAACGAAGTGAAAATGGATTCCTGATTCAAACGGCGAATGAGGATTTTTCCGCACAAAACCTTGTGATTGCCACCGGCGGAAAGTCGTATCCTTCAACAGGCTCGACGGGGGACGGCTGGAATTTCGCCCGAAATCTGGGGCACTCCATTGCGGAACCGGCTCCGGCTCTATGTCCGGTGACGATTCGAAATTACCCTTTTGCCGGCTGCGCGGGACTTTCGTTTGAAAAAACCCGGGTTCAGGTCCAACATCACGGAAAAAAAACCGCCGAAAACCGTGAGGACCTGTTGTTGACACATCGGGGATTTTCCGGACCGGTCATTCTTGATTTGAGCCGGTATATTCACACAGGTGATACACTTCGCATCGCTTTTACGGAATCGGAAGACACGGCATTCTTTGAGAGACAGTTTCTTGAGCGCGTCGCGAAAACGGGGAGAAAAACCGTCAAGAATCTTCTCGCGTCGGCCTATTTACCGGACCGCATGACGGCGGTACTTCTCAAATATTTGAATATCCCCGACGATCTGGCGGCGGCAAACCTCGGTAAAGCGGCGAGAAAAACACTCCTCCGCTATCTGACAGACGCTCCGTTTATTGTCGAAGAACTGGGCGGGTATCAGGAAGCCATGGTGACTCGGGGAGGTGTTGTCTTGGCCGAAGTGAACCGTAACACAATGGAATCGCGGCTTGTGCCGGGACTGTTTTTCTGCGGTGAAGTGTTGGACATTGACGGGGACACCGGCGGCTACAATCTGCAGTTTGCGTTTTCCTCGGGAGTTTTGGCCGGAGAAAATCTCCACCTTGTCCTGTATGGGGAAAATTCTTAACGAAAACGTAACGATTCCGTCGTACATCCATTTCACCCGGTTTCTTGCAGCAAACAGCTCTATTTTTATTAAACCGCGCCGTTTTCAATAAATTGTTACCCGAAGTATCCGAGAGTGGTGACTCAAATAGAGACATACGCCAACGCGACTGCGATGCAACCGCATGTTGCCCCGCTGATATGGACAGGCAGAGCGACACGGAACGGAAACGAAATCGCTGTCGGGGATGAAACAGACATCCCCGACAGACATAGTTCATTCGTCTTACAAGTTACTCGTCTTGCAAGGCGGCGTAATCCGCTTCGCCGGTACGAATCTTGACGACATGTTCCACATCGTAAATGAAAATCTTGCCGTCGCCGATCTTGCCGGTGTACAAAACCTTTTTGGCGGTTTCGATGACCAGTTCCACCGGAACCTTGCAGACCACGATTTCGACACGGACTTTCGGAAGAAGCTGAATGTCAATAGGCACACCGCGATAAAACTCGCTGCCGCCCTTTTGCATACCGCACCCCATCACCTGCGTGACGGTCATGCCGGTGATCCCGATGTCGCCGAGAGCCTTCTTGAGTTCTTCGAACTTGTTCTGACGGAAAATCAGAACAATCTTGGACATCTTCGGATGATTCGGGTCGAGCGGCTTGGCCGGAACGTTTTCCGTCTTTGTGACGGAAACCGCCTGCGAAACCGGAATTTTTCCCTCTTCATGAGCCGTCACGCCGAGGAGCTGATCGTTGATGGTGAAGTCCGCGTAACTGCTGGCCAGACCATGCTCGGTGATGTCAAGACCTTCGATTTCCTCCACGGCCGGAACACGCAGACCAATGGTCGCCTTCACGATACCGAAAATCACCAGCATCGTGACCGTCACCCATGCCGCGACGGCAATCACACCGATAAGCTGAGTGACAAGGAGTTCGCTTCCGCCGCCGTAAAAGAGACCGCCGTCAAGAGCCAAAACCCCGACCAGAATTGTTCCGACGGCACCGCAGACACCATGTACGGCCACGGCTCCGACCGGATCGTCCACTCGGAGGACCTTGTCGATGAATTCAATCGCAGCCACAAGGAAAATGGCACTGACCAGCCCGATCAGGGCGGCTCCGGCAGGTGAAACCGCATCACAGCCAGCGGTGATTCCGACCAGACCAGCCAGCGCGCCATTAAGTGTCATGGAAACATCCGGTTTTCCATAACGAATCCACGTGAGGAGCATTGTTACCGCCGCCGCAACCGCGGCCGACATGTTCGTTGTGACAAAGATACTCCCCATTGAAGTTAATACGTCGTCACCGGTTGCACAAACGGTCGAGGCGCCATTGAATCCGAACCAGCCGAACCAGAGAATAAAAACGCCCAAAGCTCCCATTGCAAGGTTGCTTCCGAGAATCGCCTTCGGCTTGCCGTCCCTGGTGTACTTTCCGATACGCGGTCCGAGCATTGCGGCACCGACAAACGCGGCAATCCCGCCGACCATGTGAACCACCGTCGAACCGGCAAAATCATGGAACCCCATTTTATTGAGCCAACCTTCACTGCACCAAGCCCAGTGACCGGAAATCGGATAGACCACCGCACTGATGAGAACGCTGTAAATACAGTAGGCGGAGAATTTTGTCCGTTCCGCCATTGCTCCTGAAACGATGGTCGCGGCAGTCGCACAAAAGACGGTTTGGAAAATCAGAAATGCCGGTAACGGAAAGGAATTGCCCCAAGTCTCATCGGCAAAAGCTCCTTTCATAAAGAAATCGAAACCTCCAAAATACATATTGGCCGCACCGAACATGATTCCATATCCGACAAGCCAAAAGAAAAATGTTCCGAGTGAAAAGTCCATCAGATTTTTCATCACGATGTTACCGGTGTTTTTGGCGCGGGTGAAACCGGCTTCCACGGCGGCAAAACCCGCCTGCATGAAAAACACCAATGCCGCTCCGAGCAACACCCAGATGGTGTCGACGGACGAAAATTTGTCCGCGGTCTGCGCGACCGCTTCCGTTATCTGGGTGACGGCGCCGGCAAGAGCCTCGGCCGTTTCGACGGGGAGTTCCGCCTGGGCGAAAACGGGGTGAAACAACTCAAGTGGTGACATACAACACTATCTCCTTTTCCTGCTCAATTCGATATTTACTTAACGATGCCAATAACTTCACGATGTCTTTCTCACGTGATCCGCGGGGCACGAAAGGTGGAGACCAAAGGCTACTGGCTGACTTGCCTTAACGGACAGGACTGACATATCCGCCGTTGACGGTCTACTGAAGCGTCATTCCTCTGCATCTTTTGTGCCACACATGTGATAATCTGTGTTATTTTCTTAACTCGATGGTATTCAATAAGTTATGCCGTTGTTCACAAAAGATTTTTTAACAAAAATTTGTGTGATTACATTTTTGTCGGAACGAGATTCACACACGACAATTTTGTAATAACTTGGTTCTTCCTTGTTCAAACATCCCCCAATTTCCGGGGGTATTGAGAGAGATTTCTCGTCTTATTCGGGAGAGTCGGAAAGGCGGAAGGAAAATTTTGCCGTGATTTTGCCGAAAAGACTTGATTTTTCATACAATATGTTTATAATATTACTTAGCGTGTTTTTTATTTGGATTCTGAAAAGAAGGTAAGACTTATGGCGATTTCACTTGTTAAAGGGCAAAAAATTTCTCTCGAAAAAGAGGGAGGAGGCGGACTTTCCAGAATTGCAATGGGACTCGGCTGGGATGCTGTCCAAAAGAAAGGATTCATGGGGTTCTTCTCCGGGAGAACTCAGGAGATTGACCTGGACGCCACATGCATCATGTTCGATACCGCCAAAAACATCATTGATGTCGTCTGGTTTCGGCAGCTCCAAAGCAAGGACGGGAGTATTCAACATTCCGGCGACAATCGGACCGGAGCGGGAGACGGTGATGACGAAACGATTTTTGTCGATCTTTCCCGTGTTCCGGCCAACGTCACCACTCTGGTTTTCACCATCAACAGTTTTACAGGACAAACATTTGACCAAATCGAAAACGCGTTTTGCCGTTTGGTCAATCTTTCCAATCATCAGGAAATCGCCCGGTACACTTTAAGCGGCGGCGGAAAAGTGACCGCCCAAATTATGTCAAAAGTTTACCGTCATAATAGCGAATGGAAAATGGCGGCCATCGGCGAACCCGCCAACGGCAGAACCTTTCAGGACATTCTTCCCAATATCGTTCCCCATCTTTAATTCTCTTACAAAAAGGAAACCACCATGACCGATTTTCAAACCGTTCCGATCGCCGATGTCGTCCGTTCCATTCTGGCGGATGGCGTCATTGATGAGGCGGAAGTTTCAGAACTTCGTAAACGTCTCTACGCCGACAGTAAAATTGACAAGGAAGAGGCGGAAGCCTTGTTCGAAATCAACGATGCCGTCAAAGGAAAAGCAAACTCCGCCGCCTGGACAACCTTGTTTACCGATGCCGTCAGTGATTTTCTTCTCCGGGATGAAACTTCACCGGGTGTCGTTGATGAAGAAGAAGCGGCGTGGCTCATTAAAAAACTCGAAGGCGACGGGGAAATTGATGCCAATGAAAAAGCGTTGCTTCAGGCTTTAAAACAAAAAGCCGAATCGCTTCCTGACAGTCTGAATCGTTTCTTTCAATAACCGTCTCACCGTCCATCACAGAAGGCAATCACAGAAGGAATGGCAAAATGGGTATCTCACTGATCAAAGGGGCGAATGTCTCACTTTCCGATGCTGTACCGGGACTGAATCAAATCAAAGTCGGACTCGGTTGGGATGTCCGCGTCACACAGGGCGCGGCTTTCGACCTGGACGCTTCCGCGTTTCTTCTTTCGGGGTCCGGTCAGGTTCGAAGCGAGGAGGACTTCATTTTTTACAATCAGCTTCAGTCGAAATGCGGCAGCGTTCTCCACACCGGCGACAACCGGACCGGTGAGGGAGAGGGGGACGACGAGGAAATTCTCGTGACACTGAATTCCGTGCCTGCGGATGTTCAGAAGATCGTCTTTACAGTGACCATTCACGAAGGCGAAAAAAACGGGCAAAATTTCGGGCAGGTGAGTTCCGCGTTCATTCGGATTGTCAACAGCGAGAACAATGAGGAGATCGCCCGGTTTGACCTTTCGGAAGATGCCAGCACCAGCACGACAATGATTTTCGGTGAAGTTTACCGGCACAACGGGGCATGGAAATTCCGTGCCGTCGGTCAAGGTCTGGCGGGCGGTCTTGAAGCGGCCGCAAAACAGTACGGAGTTCCTCTTTGACCGGGTGAAAAAGAGGAAAGGCATTTCATACACTTTAACAATCATGAATTCATTATGGGCGTTTCATTAACCAAAGGGGCGAACGTTTCGCTGTCGGATCAGGCTCCCGGTCTGAAGACGGTCCATGTCGGACTCGGTTGGGATGCGAGGGAAACGGCGGGGGAAGATTTCGATCTGGATGCCTGCTGTTTTATGCTGGACGCGAACGGGAAAGTTCGGAATGATACGGATTTCATCTTTTACAATCAACTGAAATCCCTGTGCGGCAGTGTGGAACATACAGGGGACAATCTGAACGGTGAAGGCGAAGGGGACGACGAAGTTTTAATCGTCAGGTTGGATCAAGTTCCCGCCCCGATTGCCAAACTCGTTTTCACGGTCACCATCCATGATTTCGAATCGCGGCGGCAAAACTTCGGAATGGTCAGTTCGGCTTATATCCGGATTGTCAATAACGACAATAACGAAGAAATCGCCCGGTTCGATCTTTCCGAAGATGCCGGTACGAATACGGCCATGATCTTCGGTGAAATCTACCGGTATCACGAGAAATGGAAATTCCGCGCCGTCGGTCAAGGTTTCAATCACGGACTGGACAAAGTCGCAAAATCGTACGGCGTTAACGTCGAATAACATTTTTCGTTTCAAATTTTACCCCTTCCTTTCTACGATGAGAAGACTTCCTGTTTATCTTTTACTTGATGTTTCCGGCTCTATGTCGGGCGAACCGATTGAAGCCGTCAAAAACGGGGTTCAGATGATGCACTCCGCGTTGCGGAAAGACCCTTATGCTCTCGAATCGGCGTACATCAGTGTGATCACATTCGAAAGCAACGTACAACAAGTCATTCCTTTAACGGAATTGTCGCAATTTCAGCCGCCGAACCTTCATGCAGGCGGCGGAACGTCATTCGGAGCGGCACTGCAAAAACTCGTGGACTGTGCCGAACAGGAGGTTTCCAAAAGCACCAAAGAACAAAAAGGGGATTGGAAGCCGCTTGTGTTTATTATGACGGACGGTTCGCCGACCGACAATGTCGAACAGGGCGTTGCGGCGTTTAACAACTATAAATGGGGTGTTGTGGTGGCTTGTGCTGCGGGACAGCATGCCGACAAAACCATTTTACAACGTCTGACGGAAAATGTTGTCACATTGGACACCGCCGATTCCGCGACAATTTCCGCGTTTTTCAAATGGGTTTCCTCCTCCATTTCGGCGAGCAGCAAAAAAGTCGATGAAGCCGGCGGCGAGACCGGTTCCAGTGAACTTCCGCCTCCGCCGCCGGAAATCAGTTTAGTCAAACCGTAACAACAATCCATGAGGGAGAACCGGTGGGAACATGATTTGAACTTCATTTGAAAACGCTTTGTCAAGTTTGCAAGAGTCGTGGAAAGAATTTCACAAGGACACGTCGACTGAACACATGAGATTCCTACGGAAGAAGGGGAAAGTTTTTATTTTTGAGTAAAATGAGAGTTCATAAAACTTAATCACAGCTACAATCCTTTTGCGGTAAAATCGCAGATTGATCTGGTATCATTGAGGCGGGCAATGGAATGGCTTGCGGCTTTCAGGAGGAA
>JAISQK010000182.1 GCA_031274255.1 Planctomycetaceae bacterium
TGTTCACATTCAATTCAGGCAATTTTGAGAGGTGCGAAGTATATAAAAGGGAATCGGAGCACTCCGGTAAACAATGGGTGGGCAGTAATCCTTAATTTGAGGAGTGATTTTTGCCTCCGGCGGGCAGCGGTAGGCCGCTGCACCCCAATTTGCTCCCAGCACCTTCGGTGCGGTCGCTTCTAGATAGAAAATCTTTCCAATAGGAAGCAGAAGGGAAACGTCGGAGGACTGAGGGGAAGCGTCGAGAAAATAAGAGGGAGTATTGAGAAGATGAGAAGAAATGCCGAAGAACTGAGGGGAATTGATGAGAAGAGAATAGGAAACGTTATAGGAATGAGGGGAATCAATGAAAATAAGAGAGGAAACACCAGAGAATTAGAGGAATCCAATTCAAGGAAAAATTCCTCACTCAAGACATGAAGGGAATGCCTCCGGCGGGCAGCGGTAGGCCGCTGCACCCCTGTTTGCTCCCGGCCTCTTCGAGGCGGTCGCTTTCAGTTGGAAAATCTTTCTAACATGAGGCCGAAGGCTACCGGATGTAATGTCACGTTGCCCGCTCCGAAAGACGTGGACTCACTCCCGCTGGTCGCTGGAATCAACCGGCGAAACAAAAAAGAAAAGCGGTGGAAAAGATGATCCAACCGAGGCCGAATGGAACGCAGTGACCATGAGGCTATTGCCCGCCGTTGCATCCCGGCTACCGGATGCAACGTCACGTTGCCCGCTCCGAAAGACGTGGACTCACTTCCGATGGTCGCTGATATCAACTAGTGGAAAAACGTTTTCAACGGAGGCCGAATGGAACGCAGTGACCATGAGAAAGCTACGATGCAACGGCACATTGCTTCCCGGCTATGTGCAGCAGCATGCGGCTTAATGCGTGTAACCGCAAGGGAGAATTTTTTCCATAGAACCGTCAACGGCCCGCAGCCACAAACCCTCCTCCGCGGTAAATTCGCCGATGTCGGTGAGCGGAATCTCCAGTGGCTGGGATTTCACAAGTTTTTCCGCTTCCACCGGAGAAACCGCCAGAATCAACTCAAAATCTTCCCCGTCCTGAAGGGCGTGCCGGAACGGCGACATGTCCCCGTTCCGACCGGCAAGTTGATACGCGTCCTCATGAACGGGAACATGGTCCGCATCAATCACCGCTCCGCACCGGCTCGCGGCGGCCATTCGGGATAAATCAAGCGAAAGTCCGTCACTGACATCCATCGCCGCGTGGAGGGAAAACCGCTCGTTCAGAAAGAGTGCTTCGTGGATTCTCGGCTCAAAAAGAAATTGACGCTGTAAAATGCTCCCGCCGAACGATCCGGTCACGAGAATCCGGTCGCCCGGCTTGGCACCGTCCCGGCGGAGCGCCCCATGCGGCGTCACCGTTCCAATCGCCGCAAGAGAAATCACCAGTTTTCCTTCCCAAGTGTTGGTGTCCCCGCCGACAAGCGGCGCATTGTATTTTTCAAGGAGCGGTGTCATTCCCTCATAGATTTCCGCGGCAATTCTTTCGGCCTCTTCTCTCGGAAGCGCCACCGCCGCCACCACTCCGACAGGTTTTGCCCCCATCGCGGCCAAATCACTGAGATTGACCGCCGCCGCCTTACGGCCAATCCAGCTTGTCGGCACTTGATTCAAATAAAAATCAACTCCTTCGGTAAGCAAGTCGGTTGTGATGACCGTATTTTGCTTTTTAGTGTTCAAAATAGCGGCGTCGTCCCCGATTCCCAGTAGAATATTCGGGTTCGGACGCTGCAAACGGAAAATCTTTCGCACGAAATTCTCTTCCATAAAACTCCTACGGCTTAACAGAAAAATGATCGTATAATGAGAGTACGCAGGTTAAGAGTATAAAAGTAAACGGTAATTTCTCAAGGTGACGCTTGAAATGACGATAACATCAGCACTTCCGGTGGAATTTATCAATCCCTTTATCAAAGCACTGGGCGACACACTCCGTGTGATGGTCGGAATCAATCCTGTGCGGAAGTCCCCTTATATCAAGGAAAATCTCCTCGCTCTTTATCCGATGAGCGGAATCATCAGTCTTTCGGGGAAGGTGGTCGGCACAGTGGTCGTGACGATGACGGACAAACTGGCTCTGAAAATTGCGTCGGAAATGCTGATGTGTCCGATGACGGAAATCAATGCGGATGTCATGGACGCGGTGGGGGAAATCACCAACATGGTCGCGGGAAACGCCAAGGCCAAACTCGAAAAATATGAACTCCGGCTTGGCCTTCCGAATGTGATTCATGGAACCGATACCGACATTCTCTTCCCGGAAGAAAGCCATCCCATGACGATTCCGTTCGAGACGGAGTTCGGCGATGTCGCAATAGAAGTCGGCTTCAGTTTGAAGAATCTGTAGACATAACCGCTATGCTGTAAAGGAATAAGGGAATACCCGCTAACGAGCTTTCAGTATTCCCGAAAGGTAAGAAAACTGAGCGTCCCGATGATTCCGGCGGCAATAATGAAAGCGGCATCCAGCATCAACGACCTGCCGAAAGGAACTCCGACCGCAATATCCGCAAAAAACAAGAGCAACAGTAATGCCGAAATCACCAGAGCAAAAAGACAAAGAATCTTGGGCATAGAGTTACTTCCCTAATATATTGTACCGTTTTAAAATGATGGAACATTCGCTCCTGTTACCGCTCTGATTGATTTTGGCGGCTTAAACCATCTTTCGTCCGTTCCAAGTCGCTGCCAAATCACAAGGATTCCGTTGAAACAGAGGTTTGGGCGAAATACATAAAACACAAGAACAGTATAACTTGTTATGACGTTGTCACCACTCCCTTTTAGGAATTCTACGCAAAAATTTTCTGAATTTTTTTGTTTTTCGGCAAAATCTTTGGTAAATGTCGAATAAAGCCCACTTAATAAGGAGTTATTTCCGTCTGCCCTGACCATTCCAGCGGCGTCAACATCGCCGCCGAAGCGGGAATTCCTACAGACGACGGTTTGACAAATACGGCAGGAAAACGAAGAATGAATGCCGTCCCCTTGCCTAAAGTGCTCTCGACCCGTATTTTACCATGATGGGACTCCACGATTTCCCGGCAAACCGATAATCCTAACCCGGTTCCGCCGCGGCCGGTTTCATCAGGAGCGTCTTTAGTTGAATAGTGCGGCTCAAAAATCAAAGGCAGCCGGTCGGAAGGGATTCCCGTACCATAATCACGAATCGTCAATACGACCATATTGGATTCCTGCTCAAAGTCCAGTTTGAGCACGAGCCGGCCGCCGTTGGGCATGGCCTGACGTGCATTAATCAACATGTTAATCAATACCTGCTGAATTTTGTTACCATTTGCCGGAATTTCAGGAACCTGGCGGAAATATTTTTCGACGGACACACGGTATTTGTTCATTTCCCGTTCAAGGAGCAGAAGCGTATCTTCAACCAGAGTCGCAAGTTGCGTCGGTTCAAAATCGGACTTGCGGTTCCTGGCCATCCCAAGAATCGTTTGCGTCACCTTCGCCGCACGGTTCGCTGCTGTCAGAATTTTGTCGAACGATTTGGTCCGCGACGCCTCATCCGTATGCCGCAGTCCGAGTTTGGCATAATTGATTATGGTCATAAGAATATTATTGAACTCATGCGTCGTTGTGCCGGTCAACTCACCGAGTACCGCCATCTGTTCCGACATCACAAGCCGCTGCTTCAATTTCGCAATGATTTCTTCCTGTGACTCTTTCTTTTGTGCCATTTTCAAAATTTTCCCTGATAAGTTCCGATCCTGGTAAAACTTGTTGATTATATCGGTTATTCCGTTTCGCCGTATGAACAAAAGTTTTAAGCGTGCGTTTTTTCAAAAGCAACCGTGAACCCCGGAAAGCGGATTACGGGCAGGACAAACTGTAGTTATAGAGTGTCGTTTCCGTACGGCTGACGACTTTTTTATTCGCATCCGTTTCAACAGATGTTTCCCGAAGCAGTCCGCCGGGAACATTATCAGAGTAATAAGAATTGGTGACGGTCGTGTGTTTTCCGGCCAACATGACGCTTTGAGTCGTGTAATTCCGAAGGAGTCTTCCCAACGGCCGCAAATCAGATGTCTCCGTGACCGCCGTCGTCTTCTGCATAAGAATAGTGCCGTCGGATTTCGATTTCCGCACTAAATCCGTCTTCAACACATAAGGCATGACCTGCGGCGAATACCACACGGTTGTTTCCTGTGTCCACGATTCGGTGGAATAGGTATACTTACAAACCTGACAGACAACCTGTTTTCGATTAATCGATAGAAATTCCAGAGGCAAAACCTCCACTTTGACGGAATCTTCCACACGCTGGCGGTAAAAATCGCAGATGATTTGCTGAGGCTCGGGAGAAAAATTCTGACCGCCGATGTTCACCGAAGTCTTTTGTTTCAGAATGACCCGCCGGTCTTTCACCGCTTCCAGAGTCAGTTGGGTGTCTTTCACGCTCGTTACGGAGGAATCTTTTTCAAATGTTTGCGTTATGGTGCGGTAAAACGCCCAATTTCCCGGCGAAAAGGTGCCCCAGGGCGAATGATGTTCCGAAAGCTGTACCGTTCGGGGATCATCCGCCGCAACCTCCGAAGCCGGAACAGAGGAAAACCGCACAAAAAATATCGCCACGAATGCGTACAAAGCCGCCCGTCCTGCAGCACCGATCTGAAGCCGTCGGAGGAGAAATGAATTTCGCCTGAATTCCACTTTTGACCTGATTTTCCAACAATGAAAAAGAATCATGAAACGTACAACTTTCACCCCTATTCTACAATATCACAGCAGAGAATCAATATCTCACCGGTTTTTTTATTTTTTTGAGTAAATAATACAAAGAGTGATTCACTTTTGAGAGTAGAACACTTGTAAAAAAGGAAAAATGGGATATTGTAGTATTTTTAGGAATAAGGAGTTTTTATGCAAGCCATCGTTTATTATGCTCCCGGTGACATTCGGGTGGAAAATGTTCCAAAACCGGTCTGCGGTGACGGGGAACTGCTCGTCAAAGTGGATGCCTGCGCTGTTTGCGGCACGGATCTGAAGAGCAAAAATCACGGCAACCCGCGAATCAAGGCTCCTCTTGTCATGGGGCATGAATTTACCGGAATTGTCGAACAGGTTTCTCCCTCCGCAACAGGCGGTTTTCAGATTGGCGACCGTATCGTCATGGCAACCAGTGTTTCGTGCGGAGAGTGTCACTACTGCAAACATGGCTACCGTAATTTGTGTGCAAGCCTCGCCCCGATGGGATTCACTTACGCCGGCGGCATGGCGGAATACGTTGCGATTCCCGCTTTGGCACTTCGGGGAGGGCATGTCGTCAAGGTTCCGGCGGAAGTCGAAGCGAAATGCGCCGCGCTTGCCGAACCGGTCAGTTGTGCCGTCAATGCGGTGACGCAATGCCGCGTGCAGAAAGGGGACACCGTTCTCGTTATGGGAGCCGGCCCGATGGGACTGCTCAACGCGGTCGTCGCCCGCGCGATGGGAGCGGAGAAAATCATTCTTTCGGAACCGAACCCGTTACGTCTGAATCAGGTGAAGAGTTTCGGCATCGACATTCCTGTCAATCCGGCATCGCAAGACCTCACTCAAGTTGTAAAAGACGCAACGGACGGCCTCGGCGCAGATATTGTGATTGTCGCAGCCCCTGCCGCGCTGCCGCAGGAACAGGCTCTTTCACTCGTCCGCAAACAGGGAACGGTTTGTCTGTTCGCGTCGCTTCCGGCAGGTCACAGTTCACTCACCATTGACAGCCGCATTCTGCATTACGGGGAAATCCATGTCATCGGAAGCAGCGACTCAACACCGGAACATGTGCAAAAAGCGGTCGAACTGATCGCGGCAAAACAGATTCCGGCGGATAGAATCGCATCCCACCTTTTGCCGTTTGACCAAATCGAAAAAGCATTTGAACTGATGACCAGCGGCGAAGCACTGCGGGTCGTCCTTGTGCCGCCAATAGAGTCGCAGAGCCGAAAATAGCAGAGCCGAAAACATCACTTCCGGCGATGTTTTTATTGGGTTTTCAGCGGAAAATCGAAGGTACCGTTTTCTTTAACAGTGACCGACAGTTCCGTGCGTTTATTGTATTTCGAGGGAATGTATTGTTCCATGACATCATGAACGGTTCCGGCATCGACTTCTTCGGTACCGGCCGTTCTTTGACCGACTGATCTTTCCGCAACGATGCGTACTTTGTATTTTCCAGGAGTCAGTTTCAGTGTGTAGTAGCCGTTTGTGACCGGACCGCCCACCGTGGGAGCATTTCCCCCCTCCGGGAAAAATGTGATAGAACCTTTGGCAACGGGGGAATCATTGAACGTAACATTTCCTTTTATGAAAGTTCCGTTGTTTGGACAACCGGTGCTGAAAAAAATCAAACCGGAAAAAATACAACAAGAAAGAATCCGAATTCTGTTCATGGAAATCGCCTGAAAAATAGTGGATCAATCATTCGTGAGGAAAAATACAATTCTTGTTATACCCAAGCCGGTTGAAATTTTCGGTCAGGATACGTGAACCGTTTCATACCGGCTACGGTATGCAGTAATATAATCACGGCAAGCCGATGGACTCGCCGAGGTTGGCCGTTGCAGCAGCCCGCCAAATGTTAGCGACGAGCGTGTCGGAAACGAACCGGACCGACCCGTCTCCCATGGCAACATTGACTCCGGCGGTGTGCCAGCTGCGCGTGCCGTCATAATTTGACTTCTGGAGTCTCCATGTCCGTTGGCTACTGCGGGAAGCACTTCACAATCCGCTTTCATATCTTCGTTCATGTCGTCCGGCCAGCAGGAAACCGCCACCTGATCCGGTCCCCAGGAGTTCGGGGTATAAAAGGCGGTGTAACCCGCCCCGCGTGTCAGGCAGACATCACCATAATAACCGCTGTGCGCTGTCGGATTGTCGATGATCGGTGTGATTTCGGAAAGGATCATGGTGTTACTGGTTCCGTCAGACATAGTGGACATATTCAGTAGTTTGTAATTTCCTTTCAAATGCTTTAATTTACGGAGTTTGCGAGCTATTTACAGGGCTGAAATGGCAGTCAAGATTTTCCATTGTTCGTCGAATCATTCCGAGCAG
>JAISQK010000074.1 GCA_031274255.1 Planctomycetaceae bacterium
CCTTAGAAAGTTTGCTGGTGATTTTAGGTTTAATCGGTGCAACAACCACAGAAACAGGATTGAAAGTAAAAGCAGTTCTTGACGAGACACAATATGAAACAGGAATAAAAATTAGCGACAGGGAACTGGCAAAATGCAATATAACAAGAAGTGGTTTTCATAGTGAATGGAACTATTGCATTCAATCTAATTGTTAGGTTTATTTATTGATGGATCCTAAGAGGATAAAAACAGAAATTTCCGTCTCTTTCACGTTAGATTCTGTGCCTATTTCTTTTGTCTCAGCACTCTCAAAAATTTTTCTGAAAATTTTTTCTTTTTTGTCTCTTGACTTTTCCGACCGCATTGATTACACTGGATTCCAGTGTTACGATTTTTCAATCAATTTGAATTTGTGAAGAGAGGTTTTTATGAAAAAGCTGTTAGAAAATGTTAAAATAGGGGGGGGGGGGCTGTCTGTACTGTTCTAAGACGGCTTTCACCTTGGTGGAGCTTCTTGTTGTTATTGCAATCATTGGTATCTTGATTGCTCTTCTTTTACCTGCGGTTCAGGCGGCCCGCGAAGCCGCAAGGCGGATGTCCTGTTCGAACAAACTTAAGCAACTTTCGTTGGCAGTTCACAATTACCACGACACTTATAACGCCTTACCTGCCGGAATGTCAAGCGTTCACCAACCCATTACGGATGGGAACCAAAACAACTTCAGTATGTTGCTGAAGTTGTGTCCCTTTATAGAAGCACAAAGCATCTATGATACCGTCAGCAGCGGAAAACATAGACCTGACGGAGGAAACAATTGGTACTACCCAACAGAACTTTGCAACAAAAATCTTGAATGGATGGTTTGTCCTTCGGCAGGTTATGAAGCCCCGCAAATTGACTGGTCGAATCGTGGAGCGGCAGACAATACCGGGCGAACAAACTACGGTCCCGTTTTCGGCGATGTTTTTGTCAAGGACGACTACGTGAATGATGCAAATCCCATTTCTTGTGACAGAGGATTTTTCGGATTAAAACTGACGTTCAAGGGAATGTCAAACGTTTCGGACGGACTCTCAAATACCATCAGTTTTTCGGAGAAATTGGGGTTCACCGGCAACACTCGCATTGATGTCCCTTATAGTGCCACGGTCCCGGAACGTGGAGTTGTTCAAAATGCTTTCACGTCCCGTCAGGACTGTATTAACAACGGCAAAGTATCAAAAAGTCAGAGGTGTGCCAGCTTTGGCGTTCTATGGGTGAACGGAGTTTATCTCTATAACGGACTTTCAACGGTTCTTTCCCCTAATGCAAATTCTTGTACGACGGGCGGATACGGCGGAGGTGGAAACAGTTTGAATACACCGTCGAGTGCGCACACCGGAGGTATCAATTGTGCTATCGGTGATGGTTCCGTCCGGTTTATCACGGAAACAATTGACTGCGGAACAGATTACACTTCGGCGGTTCCCGATCAAAGTGCCGGAGCGGGAACTTCACCTTACGGTGTTTGGGGAGCGTTGGGTTCCGCCAACGGCAGTGAAAGTGTTGCATCACCGTGACAGTTGACAGATCCTTATTATAGATGCTTACCTATTCTCCCCCGTTGTCAAACAGCGGGGTGGAACTTCAACGCTTTTTATTTTGGAACTTTACTATGAAACATTGTTATTTTTTACTGATTTTATGTCTCGCCGCGGGTTGCGGCGGTCCATCTGTTCCGCCCGGCTTCCCTGCTAAACTCACCCCAACAACGGTTCTATTGCTCAAAGACGGTCAGGCCATTGACGGAGTGGCGATTTCACTTATACCGGAAGTCCCCGTACCATTTATTGTTGGTGCCGTCACCGATAAAAACGGAACCGCTACTTTAGAAACGACAGTGAACTCCTACACAAAAAAGGGAGTTCCGGCGGGAACTTATAAAGTACTGCTGTTGAAACAGATTGATGTCCCGCAAGACGATATGCTGCCGTGGGAAATTACGGAATTGAGTGAGTCAGAACGAAAAGCGAGAGAGTTAAAACGCCAAAAAATAGAAAAAGAGGCTTTGGAAAAAACAGGATTATTGCCCCATTGGAACGATGTGAACAAAACACCGTTTCGATGGACAGTTTCCGACAAAGGCGGAGATTTCAAGGTCGAAGTCAATGATCCGAAAACATTCGTGCAATGAAGCGCCAACGCACGGGCAACATGCTGTTGCATTGCAGTAGCCTCATGGTGAATGGGTACTTCCAGTAAGAAATCATGTTTTTTTGATTTTTTTGCGTTGAGGAGCATTCGTCGTAATTCTCCTCTCGGCTTTTGCATTCGAGGATACGCCTTCAACCTTCGCTTTAACACTCGCGGCTCCACACGACCTGATTGATGCCCTGCACGATGCTTCCATCGCATGATTCCCCGCAAACTCGCTTAACATTGCCATGCTCATCCAAAGCGAGCTTGTCCAACTCGTTGCCACCAGATCCACCGCCGATGTGAAACTCAATCCGCGAGGCGTCCTTTTCCTCTACGCTGCCGTATTCCACAACACCAGGCAGCCCAAAGTCCGATCGGCCGTTCCAGTCGCATCATGTGTGGTGTCTTGCCACGCAACATATCCAACCCCATCCTCGTTTTGATCGCGTTCCCATCCCATTCCGTCAACGATTCGCTCGAATCCGATTCGGTGTCAAGCCGTGTGGTCACGGCAGGAAGATGTTAGACACGAAATCCCTTTTCCGCGACACGGATTTTGACCGGGCGAAGCGTCCACATTCTCGGCATGATGTCATATTCCTCAGGCGTCATCCCATCGGGCCGTTGCGGACGTTTCCATCTCACGAGCAGATCGCCGGGGAAGTCGGGCTGCTACCGAATGGCCCTTTGGCCCGAACCGGATCCGACGGCCGGCATCTACTTTTCGCGAGGCTGGAAGTCGATCCGGTCGGTTTCAAACGCATCAAACGGCACGGCGTCAAAATGGGAATCGCGGGTGAAGTATTGAGAATACACGGAGAAACGTTGTATACCGGATCCGGTTAGGAATTCCGTTTTTCAGATGGGGTAACGTTGAAAGTTTTCTGCCAAGAGCGAGCGCAGTTTGTCACGTTACTTCGTCCGGCATCGGAAGAAGCCTTTGCATGCGGATAAAAAGTCTTCGTACTTCTCATAATATTTGTTGTAGAGAATCTT
>JAISQK010000093.1 GCA_031274255.1 Planctomycetaceae bacterium
GACACATCACCGGACAATCGAGTGCAGAGACTGGGCGGTGTCAACCGGCGGCGTCACGTGAAAGGGGCGGCTTCCGATGGACGAAGTTCCCTCAGGCGAAACCGTGAAACATCGGAAAAGGTAGTCTCCGTCGAGGTCATCGGGAATCTTGACCGGTACCTGAAACCGTCCGTTGACCACACGTCCCGGCACATAGAGAATGGCCCGGTTGTTCGCCGCGCGGTATTCCTTCATGTATTCGATGCGGCTTTTTTCGGTCAGTTGAAATTTCTTTCTGTCCGGCACACTCAGCGGTTGCGCCGTCCGCGGTTTCACGAGTTCCACATAAATCGGACCGTCGAAATCCACCTGACCGCTGACTTGAATGATTTCTCCCGGAACCGCTTTTTCCTTGCATGTGACCGTCATGTTTTGCGGAAACGGCACTTTCAGGAGCGGGTCGCCGAAGAGCTGAAACAGATACAAATGGTCAATCAACTGGTCATTCAACTTGCGTGATGTCGGATCCGTCCACCACGCAACGGAATCAATCATGCCGCGGATGGACTGTTTGGGAACACTGTTTTTTTGCGGCAGAATCATGTTTCGTTTCGCGTTGAGGAAGATCGTGCCGAGGTTATGCGGTTCCCTGCTGAGTGCATGTTCAATGAAGCCGGTGCCGAAAACCGCCATTCCATAGGGCATCGCCACACGGGTTGCCGCGATCACCGCAACAGGACCTTTCGGCCGGCGGATCAGGCTTTCCGCAAGGCAATTTTCAGGACCATCGAATGCACCGGTGTAACACGCACAAAACACCGCGATGGGAAGTCCGCTGCGGCAATCCACATAACCGGAGTCCCCCTCCGCGAAAACGGGGAAATTCCCTTCCGGCGTCCGCATGAGATCAAGAGCTTTGTGATAGCCGTGTCCGAGATAAACCCAGAAAAGACACCCTTCGTTCAACCGTTCGACCGTCACACTGCGGAAAAGTTCCGGGTCGGGACAAAAGGGACTTTTCCAGTTTGCTTGCGTCAGAGAAAGGTCATAACCTTCGGAAATCATTTCGGAGAGAACATGTTTGGCGGTGGATTCGATGACACCGTCGAGAAGCGGGGAAAAACCGCCGACACCGGCAATGAAGTTGAGCCGCCGCTTCCAAAAAGAGTTGTCGGAGTTGTGTTCATAAGTGAGGATTTTCTGAACAATGATCTCCAGTTCCGCCGGAGTGCTTACGGAAATCCGGCCAACCGCCAGCTCAGGAACATGATCATCATCGAGATCGGCGTAGTAATTGTCGGAAGGAATCTCTTTGTCCTTGCGTCCGAACATCGAAACCACTCGAGCGGGAACGACTGCCGGAGGAATGAGTCTTGCCGCCGCCATCGGTTCCGATGTCACGTCCGGTGCACCGTCCCCGATAATGAGGAGATATTTCAACGCAGGATCTTTTCCCGCCAGTTCGCGGATTCGCTTCTTGAGATATTCCGGCGTCACCGAAGGAACAATATTGTGAACCCGGCCGTCAGAGGTTTTTTCGATAAATTGTGCCGACTTCGGCTCCTCAAGAAGGTAAATTTTGTATCCCTGACTTATCCGGTAATCAATCCACGGCTGCAAACTCTGACGGAACACTCCCGGACAAAGCACGGCAACCGCTTCGTTGTTCAGGCCGGCATGCTCTGCCGCCGACTCACCCCAGGCAGGAATGTAGCCGATAATAAACGCCAGAGTGAAATGTGTTGCAAAAAGGAAACGTCGGAAAAGATAAGTCATGAGATCGGATTGGTCATACGTCACATCATTCGAGGATTTGTCAAAAACGGATCGTGCGGACTATAACAAAAAATCCTGATAACATTCAAGAGAGAAAAAACCGTGCCACATCCGACAATTTCAACAGAACGTCCGCGATTTTGGAAATTTCCGTAGATCGAATCAAGAACAGACATTTCAAAAAGGTAAAATTTCCGGATAAACCTCTTGACTTTCCTTTCAACTTTGATTAATATGAATCTCTGATGTACGATTTTTCAACAAATTGACTTTGTGAAGAGAGGTTTTTATGAAAAAGCTGTTAGAAAATGTTAAAATGGGGGGGGGGGGGCTGTCTGTACTGTTCTAAGACGGCTTTCACCTTGGTGGAGCTTCTTGTCGTTATTGCAATCATTGGTATCTTGATTGCTCTTCTTTTACCCGCGGTTCAAGCGGCCCGCGAAGCGGCAAGGCGAATGCAGTGTACGAACAATCTCAAGCAACTTGCGCTCGGTTGTCAGAATTATCACGATACCGCCGTGGATTCGCTGCCGACTTCCTGCACATTCATTCAGATAAGATCAGACCAACAAAGCGGCTGGTCGTATCTGTTTCAGATTCTGCCGTACATCGAACAAACCGCTGTTTATGATGCCGGTTATACGCAAAGTATGACCACCTGCGGCTGGGAAGACCAGTCAAAAAACAATGCACCTTATACGGCAAGAGCCAAAATCGCCTGTTTCACCTGCCCTTCGGATGACAACAGAAAATTTCCCGACAATGTTCATCAGCCGAGCAGTTATCCGCCCTGCGCAGGTGATTATTCTTTTTATTGGACATCCTCTGCAAAAGATCAAAGCCGTGGAGCATTGGGGTACCGGTGTTATCTCGGAATGTCGGCAAGCACGGACGGAACCTCCAATACCATTTTGTCGGGCGAGCATCTGATTTCCGGTGTAATCGGTTCCAGGCTCGTCAAGGAAGGGGTGGCTGTCAGTACCGATGCGGTTCCGGCTGCCACTGCAACAGCAGACGGCAATTTTATGAATGCCCGCGCAGATTTGTGTATGGCAACCCGTACCGGCAACGAGTATAACACGTCATCAGTTTATACTTATACTGATTCCACCGGTGATCGCGCCAAAATAGGAGGCTGTTGGACAAGCGGCTGGACGGTTTTTCATTTCAATACGATCAATCCGCCGAATGCACCGTCCTGTATCAGTGCAAGTAATGTTGCAATTCCGGCGATCATTGCCCCGTCGAGCAATCATACCGGCGGAATCAACTGTGCGTATGTGGACGGCAGTGTTCATTTTATCAGCGAAACGATCAACTGCCTGACGAGCGGTGTTACGGCAAGTGCGGCAAGACCGAAGGTGCAGGGAATCAGCAATTTCGGCGTTTGGGGTGCGTTGGGAACTCGCTCCGGCGGTGAAAGTGCAACAGCCCCATAAAGAAAACGATCACCGTAACGTCAAAGAAACCGTAGCGGAAACCGTTTGGTTTCCGCTTTTTCGACAATCAACAATTCTTTTAATACCAATAAAAAACATGATCTGGAAAAATATTGCCTGTCTCCTTTTGTTATTATCATTCGTTTCCGGATGCGGTCAGAATGTCCCGGACGGCTTTCCCGAAGTGGTTCCGCTTACCGTTTGGGTCACGGATGGAGAGAAACCGCTGAATGAAGTCTTTGTCGTTCTTGAAATGGTTCCTCCGGCAAGCGGCGTTTCCGTTGCGGCAAAAACAGACGCAACCGGTAAAGCCGTGATGCAAACCTCCATCGGAAATTTTTCCAAAGCGGGCGTTCCGATCGGCAAGGCCGTCATGACGTTGTTAAAAACACCGGTCGCCGAGGACTGGAAAACGCCGGAAGAGCAAAGCAAAATGCCGATGGAAGAGTTAATGGCGTACTCGAACGAAAAAGCCGCCCGCAGTGCCAAACTGCCGCTGATTGTTCCGAAGTCATTGACCAATGCGAAGACATCGCCGCTGACGAAAGAGATTTCCGCCGGTCAACCAAGCGAATGGAAAATCGACATCGCCGAATTCAGGAAATAAAATGAGAGGAAACATCAATAGGATTGCGGAATCCAACTTAATGAACATTTTATTCCTCAAGACGTTTAAAGAATGCCTCCGGCGACCAACGCGATGGCGTTGGATCCCGGATGGGACTAACGTCCCGAAGCAATAACCCGTTCGCGTTGCTCACTGGAGTCCATTGGTGGAACAACGGGAAGCGGACAATAGGAAGCCGAATGGAACGCAGTGACCATGAGGCAACTGCGATGCAACAGCATGTTGCCGCCTGTCGCGGTTCGCGACCACTCCGAACCATGATCGGTGAGGAAAAAATAAAAAGATGCAAGTATTTCTATTGCCCTTATTACCCCGATTTCAGGCGGAAAGGACTGTTCTTTTCTGTGCCTTGCCGAAAAATCCCGCGTGCCTGTTCATGTCCGCAACGTGTGATATAATAAGGAAATATCTTACAATGCGGTTCGGATAATTCACTCTTAATCAAAACGAGGAATGAAAAAATCATGGAGGCCAAAGAGTCACTCAATCCCCCCAAAGAATCAGAGAAAAAACGGGTTCTTCTGGTCGATGATGATGCGGAAGTGCTTGAAGCGACACGCCTTGCGCTCACCGCTCATGGTTATGACGTGACCGTCGCCCGTGACGGGAGTCAGGGGTTGGCGCTTGCGGAACGCAACCCGCCGGACCTGCTGATTCTCGATATGATGATGCCGAAGCGGAGCGGTTTTCTCGTTCTTGAGACGCTTCGGCAGTTCGAACGCAAGCCGACCCGAATCATCATGGTCACCGCCAATGAGGGGAACCGGCACCGTGAGTACGCTCAGCAACTCGGTGTCGATGAGTATATCCGAAAGCCGTTTTCGATGGATACCTTGCTGGATGCTGTCGCGCGGGTTATGAAAAAATAGACAAAATCACCATTCTCTTTTCTTTTATGGATTTTCGCAACATTTTTCTTCTTCTGAAACGGGAAATCCGCGATCAGTTGCGTGATCGGCGAATGTTGTTTATGATTTTTGTCCTGCCTCTCCTTCTCTATCCGGCGATGGGGATTTTTATGATTCAGACGGGACAGAATATCAACCAAAAATCAAGTAAAATCACGGTTTACGTCACAGCAGATTTCAAGGAAGCGATTCAGGAGGACCGGATTTTCCCGTTGTTTGAATTAGACGAAAATTCTTCTCTGACGGCTCATTTCAATCAATCGCTTTTTTCAAAACGCGAACCGCAACATCTTCTGGAACTTGAGTTTGTGACCATTCCTGATAGTGACCGTCATGGATCCTCACCAATATTATCGCCTTCGGAAGAATTGCCGGAGTCTTTGTTGCCGTCGGAACCCCCTTTCGAGCAAAGAGCAACCGAACAGGCCAAAATCGCCATTGACGCCAGAAAATGTGATGCGGCACTTGTCATCCCCGCTTCCTTTTTGGAGAAGCTGCGCAAAATCTATGATGAAATTCGTCCCCGAAGACGCTCCGCCAATCCTCAATGGGCAACCGAACAAAATTCAATCGCTTTGAATCAATCCTCTGAGGAAAATCCATCCCTTCCAAGTCATCCGGACATCCCTCAGCCGAATGTCATTTACTCGACCGCGACCCAAAAATCACTGATTGCCAAGAGCCGTTTGGAAGAGGTCCTTGATTCATGGAACCGTCGGCTTGGAGCGGAAAACATTAAAAAAGGGGGACTTTCGCCGGAAGTGGCGTCACCGATTCATGTGGAGTCAAGCGATATTGCGGCGAGAACCAGCTTTCAAGGGGCATCCGTCTGGTCGAAGTCGCTCCCGATACTGCTTCTCCTTTGGGCTTTGACCGGTGCGTTCTATCCCGCAATTGATTTGTGTGCAGGTGAAAAAGAACGCGGCACTCTTGAAACGCTCCTCAGTTCTCCCGCAAGCCGGATCGAAATCGTGATGTCGAAACTCCTTACAGTGATGACATTTAGCGTGTTGACATCCTTTCTGAACATCCTTTGCATCGCCGCGACAGGTTACTTTCTGATCTCAAAAATTGCCGGGGTCGGTATTCCTCCGGTCTGGACCCCGCTTTGGCTCCTGATTGCCCTGATTCCCACAGCGGCATTATTCAGCGCGGTTTGTATCGCTTTGGCTGTTTACGCACGGAGTTCCAAAGAGGGACAATATTATCTGACACCGGTAATATTGATTGTAATGCCGCTCGTTTTACTCCCGATGATGAGCGGTCATGAGCTGAATCTCGGCACGGCAATCATCCCTGTTTCAGGAATCGTTCAGGTCCTTGGCGCGTTGCTGGAAGGGGATTACAAAATGGCGTTCACCTTTCTTCCCGTCGTAACCCTTGTGACTCTCGGATGTTGCATTGTTGCAATCCGATGGTCGGTCGATCAGTTTAACTCGGAGTCCGTCCTTTTCCGTGAGAGTGAACGGTTCCATCTGATTCTTTGGCTGAAGAAACTTTTTCGCACAAGATTCCCCACCCCGACACCGCAAGCCGCCATTTTCTGCGGAATGCTGATTTTGTCAGGAAAATATTTTTTGTCGTTCATTTCAGAAGATTTGGCCAAACCGGAATTTTTTGTCATGAATATACTGATTTCCCAGTTTTTGGGAATTCTGTTCCCCGCGGCGGTTCTGACGGCGATTTCCTCGTCCTCTCTTTCAAAAACGTTGCGGGTTTCTTTTCCAAACCCCGCTGTTTTCCCCATTATCCTTCTGCTGGCCTTCTGCTGGCACCCGGTCATTGTTTGGCTCCAGAGTTGGGTTTTGTACATTTATCCTGTCGCCCCGGAAGTTGAGGCCGCATTCCAGTCGTTGGATTCGGGAATGTCACGCTTTTCTCCGTGGATTTCCTTCCTGTTGATTGCCGTTTTGCCCGGTTTTTGTGAGGAAATCACCTTCAGAGGTTACATGTTTTCCGGTCTCAATACACCGGGACATCACCTTCGGGCTATTGTTGTCACCGCTATCTTTTTTGGTGCGGTTCATCCCATTTTGCAGCAATCGATTCTTGCAACGATCACCGGTTGTCTCCTCGGCTGGATCACGTTTCAGACCGGAAGTATCTGGCCGACCATTTTGTTTCATGTCACAAATAACGGAATCACCGTTTTGGTGCCGAATTTGGAGGAAATCGTCAAATCACCTGATTCCGTGTTTTACGGACATTGGGGGATTTCAGCCGCTTTGGTTATTTTTGTCCTCCTTCTGATGATTTTGGGCACGAAAAGATTTCAAAAGCTACAATAGATGAGCACGTTATGACATCCTTTTTTGAATTTCGTTACTGATGGATCATTACAGTATTTGTCTCCTGCTTGGAGTTTTGGTCACCCTGCTTGCCGTGACCTCCATCGTCAACATCCTGCGAAAGCGTACCGCTTTAGGAATTGACGCCGCGCTGATTGAAACACTCCGGTCGCGAGTCCGGTCGTGGTGGCTGCTGTTCGGAATGTTGGTCGGGGCGTTTCTCTGCGGACACATCACGACGGTAATCCTTTTTGCACTCATTTCCTTTTGGGCACTTCGCGAATACATCACCCTCACCCCGACACGGCCCGCGGATCATCTGACGCTCGTGTTGGTTTTTTTCCTGTGTACGCCGTTTCAATTTTGTCTTGTGGCGATCAATCCGGAATGGTTTCTGAAAGTTTTCAACATTGCCCCTTATCTGGTTTTCTCAATATTTGTACCGGTCTATGTTTTTTTACTTTTGCCTGCCGGAATTGCGATTTCCGGAGATTCCAAGCAGTTCCTCGAACGGGTTGCTAAAATTCAGGTCGGACTGCTGATTTGCGTTTACAGTCTCAGTTTTGCCCCTGCCTTGCTGACGATGAATGTTTCCGCACCGCCATCGAAAGAACATCAGACGGTGACGGAGGCAATCCCGCCTGATTTGGAAAAAATGGCCGCCGACGCCATACAAGGAGGAAACGGCTTTTCCGTCACGGCGGATTCGCTCCGGAAAGAAACCGCCGTTCCGCTGCAACCGTTTCGCGGCGAAGCGTTGCGGTTGTTGTTTTTCTTCGTTCTGATCGTCCAGGCCGGCGATGTTTTTCAATATCTTTGGTCGCAGCCCGCGGTGTCCCGGCATGTGATTGCTCCGGCGATCAACTCCTCCCGAACCTGGGAAGGGGTCCTCGGCGGTGCCGCAACGACATCCGTCCTGTCGATCGCCCTCTGGTGGGTGACGCCGTTTCCGTATTGGTGGCAAACCGCGTTTCTCGGATTCACCGTTTCGATCATGGGATTTGCCGGAAGTCTCACCATGTCGGCAATCAAAAGAGACCGGGGCGTCAAAGACTATGGTTCGCTCATTGAAGGACACAACGGCATTCTCGACCGGATTGACTCCATGTGTTTCGCCGCTCCGGTTTTCTACCACCTTGTCTGGTTTTTCCTGCATACGTAACGGAAAACGTCAGACTTCATGCCGGATGTCAACCAGTCAACCGTGTTACCACAGCAACTCCGCGTGAAGCGGAAAGTGATCGGACGGATAACGTCCTTCGCGGTGGACCTTAATCAGTTCCGACTTCAACACTTTCAGATCGGGCGTCGCGAAAATGTAGTCGATTTTTTGTTTGGACGGGGTTCCTTTGAAGCCGTGGTACGAACCTTGTTCCGGTTCCTCGGGATGAACAACTCGAAACGTGTCCGTCATTCGGACTGGCGGCGTCCGTTCTTTGCCGTCGATTCCGACCGTCTTTCCTGAAAGATATTGAATGCCGGGGCTGGTTTCACCGCAGTTGAAATCGCCCGTGAGGACAACAGGTTCGTCCGCATGGCTGCGTTTGGCAATGAAGTCCGCAAGCAGCACGGCGGAATTCTGTCTCGCTGTTTCACTGATGTGGTCGAAATGGGTGTTGATGAAATAAACGGACTTTCCTGTCGCTTTGTTCGTGAAACGCCCCCAGGAAGCCACGCGGAGACAGGCCCCCTTCCACGTGTTGGAACCGGCAACATCCGGTGTCGCGGAAAGCCAGAAAGTCCCGTTTTCCTTCGAGTCGAGTTTCCAGCGGTCTTTCCGATAGAAAATCGGTGTGCATTCTCCGGCATTTTCGTTCACCTCGCGCGAACGGTACACCACGCCGTAATCCGGAAGATGTTCAATGACGTAAGCGGTCTGACTTTTCCCCTCCGCTTTTTTCTGAACGACGGCTTCCTGAAGACCGATGAAGTCGTAATCTTCCGCCGACATAAGACTCATGGCAAAATCTTGACGAAGGTCCCAGTTGTTCTGTCCGTCATTGGGATTTTCGCATCGGATATTGAAGGAAAGAACTTTGATCGGGACGGATTCCGCCGCCTGCAAAACAAAGGTTCCCGTCAAAACAGCGAGAAGACTCATTACTATCCGTCTGAAACATTTCATGATCAGTTCTCCTTGATCGGGTTGGTGAAGTGAAGTGGTTGAGTGCATTGCTTCATTATTCTCTGAGCTACTTTAAGCGATTATATCATACACGGTTCATGCTCACAAGCCGCGTGGCACGGTCGCGAGCCGCGACGGGCCAACGTCCTCGCGTTGGATCCCGGATGGAGCTGCCGTCCCGAAAGCCACGGACCCGCGACCGTTGTTCACTGGAGTCCATCGGCGGAACAAAAAAAAGTGGTGGGAAAGATTATCCACCGAAGGCCGGATGCAACGTCACGTTGCCCGGTCGGGCTTGCCGATGATGAGAATCCCAAGAATGGCAAGAGCGATGCCTCCCCAAACCAGTGCGTTGGCCGGTTCCCCGAAATAGAGGATTCCCACGACCGTAATCAACGCAATCTGTCCGACGGCAATGAGCTGCGCCCGGGCAAGAATCGTGTAACGGAGTCCGAGAATCTGGAAATAAAACGCCGCCGTGTTGATGACTCCCGTCAGAAAACACCATTTCCAGGCGGAAGCGGGAATCCCTTCGTAAAATCCGGCGATCCCATGCCGCAGCCAGAGCGAACTTCCGAAAACAATCATTCCGATGCCTGTCACGATCACCATCATTAATGAGATCGGCATTTCACGGCTTTCACTGGCATACCGCAAAAAAACGACATGAACGGAATACGCCGCTCCTGAAAGGACGGCACCGATTCCTCCCAGAACAACCCTCATCGGCAGTCCGGCTTCCCGCGCGACCGGGGAAGGCTCCGTCGGCGGACCGAAAACAAGACAGAACATCGAAAGAATCAAAACCCCGACGGCAATGGAATCTCTCCGGCAAAGGATCTCGCGCAGACACACAAATCCGATCGCCGCCGCTCCGATCAGGTTGGCCGTTTGAATCAATGGAATGGTGATGACCACTCCGATCTGATTGTAAGCCCAGAGTTGCAGTTCCGCTCCGACCGCTTCACAAACCGTTCCGCCGAGGACAATGCAGAGGATCCATTTCCAGCGGGGCCGACGGTACTTGCCTGCGAAACTCATGAGGAGAATGATCGGTGTCACGCTGACCACACAGACCAATTCCTTGAAAAAGAGTATCCAGTCCGGGGCAAGACGGGAACCGGTCAGACCCCGCAAAATCAGGTTGGAACAACTGTAAAGCAGCGTGGAAAGACAACAAATCACCGTGCCGAACCAGATCAGTCTGACACGGTTTGGGATTGGCGAGGGGAAAGTCCCGGAGGAAGGTGATGAGGAGGTCAAAAGCGGGGATGCTTTCACACAAAGGGGGAAGAAGCGTCAAGATGTCAGCAGATGTTGTCAAGGGAATGAAGTCACTTCGGATTGAGCCGCTCATCATAAATTTTGAGGGCATGAAGCGCGGTCGTCAAACCTCCGACCTGTAAATCACTCATGTTTCCCAAAGGCACATTCGCCTGAATTTTTGCCGCCCGTGACGCCAATGCCGTCACCGCGCGGGACATCCTTGCGTCACTCAACTGATCTTCGGGAAGGGAATACACCAGAAACCGCACAATATGGGCGCTGGCATAAAGCGTTGCGTCGGCATTGGGATCGTCTCCTTTATAGGAAAAGAAAAGCGGATGCCAAAGTCCTGAAGGATTTTGAATGGAAAACGCAAACTTCTGATATTCTTCGAGACTGTCGCTTGCTTCCATGAGTGCCTTGTCGAGCGGAATGTGATTGCGCTCATAACATCGGACCGCCGCCGCAAAACCGAGAAGCTGATTGGTGACCGCCGCGTTATTCTGATCCGGCCGCCGTGCAAGCTCCTCCGTCACGATCCGCTGGATATTCCATGTTTCATTCAGACGGTTGGTCCACTCCTCTTTCGGGGTGAGATAACCGGCAAGTCCGACGAGCACCATCGACAAATCCATCCGGCGGCTGCACTGGTATTGTTCGCTCTTGATCAGGTCAATGATCGTATATTCCCGGTTGTTCACTTTCATCTCGTAATCCGGAGCGATTTCGGAAAGTCCGAGCATGGCGAGAAACGCTCCCGGCTGCGGCTGACAACCGTATCCCACTTTCGCGAAAACATGATTGCTGCTCGCCCGAAGCATCGTGACACTGCGGCATGGAAAATTCCAGCACAAGGCCCCGACCGCGTAAATCGGCTCACTCTGCGGCTGACGCGCCGCGGGCGTGTACGTCATGGCATCAAGACCATACACAAAACAGTAGGCCAGCAGATCCGACGGCAAGGAATCCGCCGTGTTGGGGATCCGCCGGGAGTTGACGGCGAGAAGATTCTGGATGGTCTGATGAATGTCATTCGTCACCAGAGGCGGTTCTTGCGGCGGCTGCGGAACAGGACGTCCCGGCTGCGGGGAACCGGGCCTTCCCCCCGGCTGCGGATAAGACCGGACAGCGTTTCCTCCCGGAACATACTGCGCGGAAACAGAATCCGTGATCATAACGGAAACGGCAAACAATAAAAATAAAAGGGGCAAATATCTCATTTCAGTCAAAATCCGTAGGACGCTTTGGTCGGTTAATGGAATGGGGTTACCGGACCCTTCACGGGTCAAACATGCAGTTCGCTCTCTTCAATACCGCCGTCCCGCCGGACGGCTCATGGGGTGTGTTCGCACGGAAAATTCCGCCGCTTGAGTCTCTTTCTTCCGCTTCGCTTACGGCCGGGAACCGTTGCTACCGGGAACGCGGTGTCGGTCTCGGCGGCGCGGGACGCGGCTGCGGCTGAGGTTGACGCACTTGAGGCTGCGGTTGCTGACGCGGTTGAGGTTGACGCACCGGGGGCTGCGGCTGACGCGGCGGGGCGGCCGGCTGTTGCGGCGACGGAATCTGCGGTTCCGTCTCCAAGGGACGGTCAATCAAAAACCCTGTGGCCGGACCTCGCTGATTATAAGAGTTGTTTCTCGCCCCGCAGCCGTATTGATCCGTTCCGCCGTAATCAATCAAAAAGCTGAAATTCCCGCCGCATTGCGATGGATTATGATAATCAATCGACTGGGAAGCCGACCCCTGATTGACGCCGCGGCCTCCGAGATAGGTATCACTACCGAAGTAATCGAACAGAATCCCGATACTTCCCTGAGCCCCGATCCCTTGCGTCAGACCTCCGGTGGCACGGTACTGATCGTTTCCGCCGAAGTCACACAGGTATCCGATGGATAAATCCCAGGCCATCCCCGACCCCATGATGGTTCCCTCGTAAACATCGTTGCCGTCATCTTCAAACATATAGCCAAGGGCATAGTGAACAGCGAAACCGTTGCTGAACCGTTGCCAGCGGGCTTCCCGCCGCGGTTTCCCGTAGTAGTCAAGCAGCGTCGAAGCAATATGTTTGTCATTTCCGCCGAAATCCCGAAGAAAACCGACTCCCAGCCAGTAACCGCCGCCATGAGCGATATAGTCGAACTCATAAACATCATCGCCGCCCCCTTCGAGCAGAACACCGATTCCTCCGTTGGCGACCCCGCGGAGTCCGGCGCCGAGACCTTGTCCCCAACCGTCATAGCCGGGATGTTCCTCATACGAGTCAAGCCAGAGACCGCCCAGATAGTAGTGGTCGTTTCCGGCGGCGTCCTCAAGAAGTCCGAATCCTCCGGGATTGCCGAAACCTTGCGCCCACAAAGCCGCGCGGTAATCATCCGTCCCTTTTTCGTCCTTCAAAATCCCGACACCGCTGAGAGCCTGCCCCTGGGCACGCCGCAACGCATGATATTTGTCGTTGCCCGCCTTGTCGATCAGGATTCCGGCGCCTCCGATCGCGGAACCTTGCGCGACATCCTGAGCCTGATACACATCATCCCCCGCCGCATCAATCAACATGGAAATTCCCAATACGGCACCTCCCTGAACGCCCGGTTTGGTGGCAATGTACTGGTCGTTCCCGGAAAGATCAATGATCAACAGCACCGGCCGCTGGACGGAACAGGTTCCCTCACGATAAATATCATTTCCTCCGATATCAATCACCGCCACGACATTCATCATTTGCGGGGAATCAAGATCGTAAGTGTCGTTTCCCGCTCCGCCGATGAGGATGTCCCCCGCCGAAGTGACCAACCTTTGCGGCGGCATTTTCGCAAGCTGCTCCAAAAGATGCTCATCCGTCAGCGGCGTAAGGGCTTCAATGGCGTTGTGAATACCGCTGCGGTTCATTTTTTCAAGAATAAAAAGCAAATCCCGCCCCATTCTGGGATTCCCCAAGGTATGACCATGCGTTTCCTTTGCGCAAAACACATTGTAGAGCTGACCGCTGAGAGTTGCGATTTCACTCGGCGAAAGCGGTGCAAGCGCTCTTGCATATTCACTTTGCGCTGTGGTGATACACCGGATCACTTCCTGAAACGCCTCCTTGGGAGTCTGCGTGAAAGCGAACCGCATTCCGTCGTCCGTCCGCGGGGCCACGTCGAGCTTTTCACGGATCGCCGTCAGTGTTTGAGCCAATGAAACATGATTCCCGATCATTCCGGCGTGAAGATAACGGCTGAATTCCTCCACTTCAAAAATCGACTCAATCGGATTGCGGTAGATTTTGTCATACCACGACAAGCGGCAACGGCCGTCCACTTCGCTTCCGGTGACAAGCCGGTTCGTGTTGTTGAGCGTCATCCGGGCGTAATCGCGGAACATGTAGTAACGGTTTGTCATCCCTCTTGCGTTCAAGCCGTTGGTGATTTCATCATATAACAGTTTAATCATCTGCGGAGAATATGCGGTCCCCACACTTGCCGGATCAATCTTCTGAAGTCCGATCACAGGAGTCTCGGCATCGGGCGGAAGCACGTTTTTCGGATGCGGATTGACTTTCTCACCGATGGATTTCTTCGGCGGCTCCGCGGTGTCACTGCCGAGAAAATCCTCCAATTCCCTGCTTGTTGACGCCGCACCGTCTTTCTCCTTGGGAATATTGATTTTTTTGGCCGGAGTGTCCACTTGCGCCGATTCCTCCTCGACCACCTCTCCCTCTTCTTCCTCCGGACTCTCTTCTTCAGGTTCCTCTGAATTCGCAAGCGCCGCATCCAGTTCGAGGGCCTTTTGGAGAAGATCGTCCATCTTATCTTCGAGAGTCCCGTCATCCTGCGTATCCTGTGCCAAACAGACAGAATGGGAATTCCAGCAAATCAAGACGAATAACATAAAGATAAAAATCATAACAAGACGCATCCCCTGAAAAGGTGCGTCGTTTCCCAATACTTTTTTGGAACGGAACAGGAATCGTTTCATTTTTTCCCCTGATTGATTTCAGCAAGCCCGAGTACAAGACCGAATCATCGCATTCTCTCTATTGTAAGAACAAGACGAACCGTTTACAAGGAGAACGATTTCAAAGTTTTTACCGATGGAAAGGATTTTTTATCGCGGCGAGCATCACTTCCTGACGGTTGAACTGGAGTTGGTTCACTTTGATGTCATTGAACCCCCAATTTCTGATACGGTCAATATAATCTGGAATATCGGCAAACAGTTCCCATTTCAACAGTTTAAGCGTAAAAAGCATTCCGCGAATACGGATTTCCGGGTGCAGGACCAAATCTTCCAAAACATCAAGCGTGTAATTTGGGGAAACATTCATGTCGGTGGTAATCCAGCGAGACTTGCGAAAATATCGGCGTTTCAGTTGATTGATACGTCCGCGCAGATGAGTGAAACGGGGATGTTTCATCAGCACTGGCGACATTTCCGCAGGATCAACCCCAAGAACCTCCGCACCGCGGCAGAGAAGGGCCTGTGCCCCGCCGCCGGGAGCGGAGCCGATATCAGCGCATCGCGAACCGGTTTGAATCGGGAATCCTGACCAGCGAAGCCCTTCCTCAAACTTGAGAAACGCCCGTGACACGGCGTCGCTCGGCATCGACAGGGTAAGAAGTCCGCCGGGAAAGGAGGACCGCCAATCGACCGCTTGATGATAACCAATCCACCATTCCCCCGGAGCGGCGATGAGACAGTCCATCACGGTATCCCCTTTTGACGCTTCAATTTCAGGAAATGAAAAACGCGGCTTGTTTTGAAAAAACTCCGGAGCGTGACTCACAATGGTCTTGAAAATCCTTCGGCTTTCCTCGGTGAGTCCCGGCTCATAACCGGATTCGCCGGGTGTTGCTTTGTCTTTCGGAAAAACATGCAATCGGTCGAATTTCCGTTCACCGATCCTGTTCCAAAATTGTACGGCATTCTTAGCAAAATCGTCTCCCGTAATTTTTCCGAGTGACACACCGCAGTACCGCATGAAAACAGACTGAATTTCCATTTTATCCTTTTGAATCAAACAGGATGGAATCTTCCAAGTCAGAAATCCGGGACGAGAGTAGGAAAAACGAAACTCAGGATATTTGGACAAAATTTCCTGCTTCAAAACATGTTCCGCCCCAACCTGACATGTCATCATGAGAAAAGAAAACGGTGACGATTCCATGTGTATTTTACCTATTCTATGTGTTGGATTCACGCTTTGGGGCCGCTTCTGTCGGCAACCCCGATCAATATACCAGTATTTTGGAAATCAGGGAGAGTACGGATTGTGTCATTTGAATGTCCAGAGCAAAAATCATCAAGAAAAAGTCTCTTTTCAGACGAACTAAAAACAATGGCGATGGTTTTGGCGGGAACGAATGTCCTCAGAAGGGACAAACACGAAAAGGGGAGTCGATGCGTAAAAAAGAGACATATCGGATTGTGACGCGGGCCGCAAACGGCGAACTGAAGTTCCGCGACTACGACAGTGAGGAGGAAGTCCTCAAGCGGCATGTGCAAATCGGCATTGATGATTGCAGTACGGATTTGGGACTGCGGGGGCGTCCGGTTTTCCGCGGACTGATCGGTCCGATGCCGGAAACAGGGAATATTGTGCGATATGAGTCGCCGGAAGTTTTTGAGACACTGACCAAGGAATGGAGTGCCCCTAAAAAGAAGTCCCGCCGGAAACGCGTTTCACTTGATTGAAGGGGAAGTTCAAAAATCGAGAGTGGTGATCTATTTATAGATTAAGTAGCAGACCAACCGTATAACGTGTTGTTTTTGATAAAATAGGAAATTTTGACAACAACATAAATACCTATTTTGTCTATTTTTACATCATGTCTAATAGTTTTGCTGGACATCTGTAAATACATCACCACTCTCAAAAATTATATTCTGTTTGCGACAAGAAACCGAGTGAAATTGACGGAATCATTTCAAAAATTTTTTCCCTTTTTCTTTTTTGTCTCTTGACTTTTCCGGCCATTTTGATTACATTAGATTGCAGTGTTACGTTTTACAGTCTCAAGTCAACTTTGTGAGAAGGAGTTTTTTATGAAAAAACTGTTAGAAAATGTTAAAATAGGGGGGGGGTAGTCTGTATCGATTTTCATGTTGCCCGATTTACTGCCCAATCTTCATCGGATTCTACGGTCCGATTCGGTTTTACGCTTGTGGAACTTCTTGTGGTGATTGCAATCATCGGGATTTTGATTGCACTCTTGTTACCAGCCGTTCAGGCCGCCCGCGAAGCAGCCCGAAGAATGCAGTGTACCAACCATCTGAAACAGTTCGGACTTGCTGTTCACAATTTCATCAGTGCCAAAGACAATAAAATTCCGCCGCTTGTCTTGCACACCGGTCATCCCAGCATCATGATCCTTCTGATGCCGTACTATGAACAGACGGTACAGTTTGACATCATCATGCGCTACGGTCAAAATAAGGCTCTCTTGCATGATCCCTCTGGAAACCTGAATACTGGCGGAACTGAAAACGAAATGTATCGGAAATGGTGGGACAGCCTCAGTCAGGAAGACAAAAATCAGCTTGGTTCGATTCCAATGTGGAAATGTCCTTCCCGACGTTCCGGTGTTCAGCTCTCCACGGACACGGACGCAGCCGCTCCGGGAAACACTATTTCTCCCGGTCCTGTCACGGACTACGCGGCTGTTATTCTTTGGGCGGACGCCGTCGGCAGTACGACTCCGGGTTCTGGTTGGGTTACACATTACAGGTCAAACAATGCAGCTGACATTAACAACAATTTCGGTCCGTTTCGTGTAGCTATTTTAAATAGTAGTAATGTGGACACGAGTCCTCCGCGTGACCCGATTGCTTACTGGGCGGACGGAGCAAGCAATCAGCTCCTTTTCGGGGAAGCTCATGTTCCGGCAAATCGAATGAATGTTTGTAAAGCCTCATCGTGGGCAACCCAGGCAGATTGTACTGCTCTTACCAGTCACGGCGGTACACGTGGTTATGTCCGTCCGGTTCATCCGGCTTATCGTCTGGCACGAGGTCCGAGTGATTACACAGGCGACTCCAACGCGGAATCCCCGATCACCGGCTACGGCTTCGGGAGTAATCACACCGGTGTGTGCAACTTCCTTCTCGGTGACGGTTCCGTTCAGGCGGTCAGTACCACTACGTCAATGGCAACAATTCTTGTTCCGCTGGCCAATGTGGGGGATGGCGAAAGCGTGACATTGCCGTAGCCGGTTGAGTTTTTTTTGTCTTTTTCTTTAACGCCTTTTGGAGAAATTTGTGATGCGCTTCACTGCAATGGCTTTCGTTTTGGTTCTGTCCCTGTTTATGACCGGTTGTTCCGGGAAGATCAAAGTCACCGGAAAAGTCACCTTCGACGACGGCACACCGTTGACCGTCGGAGAAGTTCGCTTTGAATCCGGCAACGGCTCTCACGAGCGGAAAAATTCAGCCGGACGGTTCCTATCAACTCGGTTCCGCCGGTGCCGCGGACGGGATTCCGAAAGGGACTTACAAGGTTTCCGTTTTCGCGTTGGATGAGTCGGGGATCAAACCCGGGGTGCTTCCCGGCGAGGCTCCGCCGATGAAATCGCTCGTGGCCGAAAGGTACCGCTCCGGCGAAACCAGCGGACTTGTTTGTGAAGTCAACGGTTCCACAACATTCGATATCAAGGTCGAACACCCGTAACGGGACAACGTTTCAACCGGTCTGAGAATAATCCCGGCCGGTTTCCATTGAATTCCTTTTTAACTTTTTGAGGTAATGACTATGACACAGAAAATGAAATTTCGGGGCTTTACCCTTGTCGAGCTTCTTGTCGTGATTGCGATCATCGGGATATTGATCGCGCTCCTTCTTCC
>JAISQK010000212.1 GCA_031274255.1 Planctomycetaceae bacterium
CACGTTGCCGCAGGAGTAACGTTTGTCAACGGTGAGGCCGTCGTCATGCCGAACGATGGTCAAATGCTCGAAGCGGCGAAAGAGATCACCAAGGAGAAAAACGTTGCGTAACGGAAGACGCTTTTGATTCCCTTAAAAGAAAAGAGAACATCGAAAACGCTTCAACATTTTTCAAAAATCAAAACCTTTTTCAAATACTTTCATACACAACTATTGACAATAGCTCCGTGAAATCACAGCCTAAATATCCTGGATATAAAAATGAATGGTTTTGGAGCTAAAATCACTATGTCTTATGAATGTCGATTAAAGAATACTAGCGGTAATGAATGGGAATGTCTTTCTGTAACAATTAGAGAATAACGAACAATGATTTTTACAAAGTCAAGATAAAGACAAGAAAATTTTTCGGCAAACGCACATATTGTAAAATACGGCATTTCATTTATAACAGCTGCTGAAACTTGTTTTACGCCACAATGAAATCACATTTTTCGGATGTACTCCGAGATGATTCGGCTGGAGATGCCGCCGCGCGGGGTGAAATGAGCCGTAAGCGACGCCTTTCGCGGGGCAAGTACCGCGACAAGGTCGTCCAGAATGCGGTTGGTGACGTGTTCGTAAAAAATTCCTTCGTTACGGAACTTTTGCAGATACAGCTTCAGACTCTTCAGTTCCACGCATGTCCTATCGGGAATATAAGTGAAGACGAGTGTTCCGAAATCCGGCTGCCCCGTCTTCGGACAAACTGACGTAAATTCCGGGCACGTGATTTCGATTGTGTAATCACGATCCGGGAATTGATTCTCAAAAACTTCAAGCATGTCGCGTGTCGGTGTCATGTGTGTCTGTTATGTTTATTAACTGTTGTATTGGGGGTGAACCAAACCCAAAGGAGTGTCAGCATCCGCGGAGACATGGAAGTTCGCCCCGTTCGCTGCTGACAACTCCGGGCTGCATCAGATGTCGATCCAGGATCCTTCTTCGGCACTGCGGATCACCGCGTCACATACTTTTTGCGTTCTCATCGCGGTTTGCATTGTCGGCTCGCATTTCGGACCGCCGTCGAGACTCGTCAGGAAATCCGCCAATGTGTTGATGAAGTAGTGTTCGTAGCCGATGGTCGTGCCGGGAACCCAATACTTGCCCATGTAAGGATGTTCGCCGTTCGTGACCAGAATCTTCTGCCAACCGGTGAGGTGATCCTCGACTTTTTTCCCGGAATCCGGGTCGGCATAACGGAAAAACTGGAGATACTCCGGCTCCTCAAGATTGAAGAAAATCGCTCCGTTTTCACCGTTGATTTCCATGGAACTGTAGTTTTTCCGGCCGCGTGCGTACCTTGTGCTTTCAAATGTTCCGATGGAACCGTTTTCAAACAGTGCCAAAAACATACAGGCATCGTCAATCGTGATGGGTTCCATTTGTCCGGTGTCGATGTTTTTCCGCTCTTTGATGAAAATCTCCGTGTGAGCCACGACCCGTTTGATCGGTCCGTTGATCCATTCCGCCGTGTCGATGGAATGAGCAAGCAAATCTCCTGTGACACCGCTGCCGGCCACTTTCGCATTCAACCGCCAAAGTGCGGCACCCCCCTGCGGCACCTTCTGGCTGATGGTGTAGTCCTGATTGTAGGTGGCCCGATAGTGGAACGGCCGTCCGACACGCCCTTCATCGACAATCTGTTTGAAAAGCGACACCGCCGGAACACGCCGGTAATTGAACATCACCAGATTCGCCACGCCCGCTTTTTCCACCGCCGCGACCATCTCCTCCGCTTCCTGAAGATTCATCGCCATCGGTTTTTCGCAAATGACCTTTTTTCCAGCCTCTGCCGCCGCCACGACCATCTCTTTGTGCAGAAAATTCGGTGAAACAACATCGACAATATCAATGTCCCGCCGTTCGATAATTTTTTTCCAGTCGGTCTCAACGGATTCGTAACCCCACATTTTCTGGAATTTTTTGAGAGCGTCCATGTCCTGCTCACGGCCATAACAGACCTTCAGGACAGGCTGATAGGGAACCTCAAAAAAATGGGCAACCTGGGCATAAGCGTTGGAGTGTGTTCTCGCCATGAAACCGCAGCCAAGCATACCGACATTCAGCGTTTTTGTCATAAAATAATCCCTTTCCGGATGTGTGTTGATTGTGGAAAAATCACTTTTCCTATGAGAATAACCGATTTCCGCCAAAAAACAAGTCACTGAGAGATTTTTGGAGCGGGAAATTTTCCGCCGCCTTGAAGAATCGTCATGAACAAGGTATAATGTCACAGTGTGCTTTTGACGTAATGGTGCGAAATTTTGAAAACCGAAACATGTCCCACCCGCTTTACATTTTGAATATTGTTTCTCAAGACCATCCCGGAATTGTTGCGTCGGTCAGTGCCGCAGTGTACGACCTCGGCGGGAACATTGAGTCTTGCAGCCAAACGGTGCTTGACGGCTATTTTACGTTTATTCTGGTTGTGTCGTTTTCCGAACCGCTCGAACCGGATGAGCTCAGTTTGCGGATCAAACAGTACGGCATTCTTCAGCAGGAAAATTACAAGCTGATTGTGCTTCCGATTTCCGGTGATTTGAAAAAGAATTCTCAAAACAACGGGTCTGACCTTTTTGTCATCACGGCATTTGGAAAAGATCGTCCCGGTGTCATTAAAAATATCAGCAAGTATCTTGCCGACAAGAAGATCAATATTGTCGATTTTTACAGCCGGTGTGAAAACAGCGAATTCACAATGGTCGGACAGGTCGAAATTCCAAGCTGGCTTGATTTGCATCAGCTTCAAGACGACATGGAAGACCTTGGCCGGGAACTGGAGTTCACGATCAAACTTCAGCACAATAATATTTTTGTTGCCACGAACGAACTTCGCCTGCACGGGAACTGATGTTCATGTGTTTGCAGCAAACTCTCCAAAGCCGCCAGGCGGCATCAACTCCGATAAGACAAAAACCATTCATAGAGTGCTGATACAAAGAGAGATGATGTACCGGAGAGAGCACAAAGTATTAGCATAAAAGAGAATGATCTTTGCCTCCGGCGGCCAACGCAAGGGCGTAGGCTCCCGGTAGGCTCACGGCCTCTTCGAGACGGTCGCCCTCAGATGGAGAATCTTTCCACTTGGAGGCCGAAAACCTATCGGAAGGCAACGTCTGTCTCTCTTTGAGTCACCACTCTCACCATTCAGATATCTGCTTCCTTCTGTCTCATGGTAAATTCCTTCGTTTTCGTCAAGGTCTATTGACTTTCGGCGGTAAACCGGTTATATAGTAAATCAAGTTTCTGTTGCGGCCTGTTTCGGTGTGAAACGGGCGGCGGAGACTCTAACCATTTCCCCTTTAATGAACATGGAGGAATTTCCTATGAAAAAAACGCTCAATGATGCGTTGATCCTATTGTCTGTCACGTTATTCACCGTGACATTATTCACCATGACATGGACCATAAAGAACACGTTTGCCCAAGAGACAAACATTTCGGAAAAGACTCGGCAGGAACTTGTGAGAAAAGCCGCCGACTATCTTCGGACATCCCAGGGAGAAGACGGTTCGTTTTCCGTTTCCCCTCGCAGCGGCATCGGACCGACGGCGATCATCACGGCGGGACTGTTGCAAAACGGCGTTAGTGTGACGGATCCGATCGTGGCGAAATCGCTCGGCTATCTCAAAACGTTTGTTCAGCGTGACGGCGGAATTTACGCACCGCCGGGACGAATCAAAAATTATGAAACCAGTGTGATGATTCTCGCGTTTCACCTGGCCAACACTGCCGGAGAATACGACACCCTGCTCAAAGATGCGGAAAAATTTCTCCGGGACAGTCAGTTCGACGAATTGGACGGCTACTCGAAGACAGACCCGTATTATGGCGGTGTCGGTTACGGGAACGATTCGCGTCCTGATCTTTCCAACACGCAGTTTTTCATTGACGCTCTTCACGTAACCGGTCACGGTGCGGACGATCCGGCCATTCAGAAGGCATTGGTTTTCGTCTCGAAGTGCCAAAATCTGAAGTCCGATGAGAATCCGCCGTCGCAAAAATTGGAGAACCCTGACGGCGGATTTTTTTACACGAATGCCGGAGGCGGTGAAAATGCCGCCGGACGGGATGCTGCCGGAGGACTCCGCAGTTACGGTTCCATGACCTACGCCGGCCTCAAAAGCATGATCTTTGCCGGACTGACTTCCGAGGATCCCCGGGTCAAAGCGGCGGAAGACTGGCTCAAGGAACGGTATCAACTCGACGAAAACCCCGGACTCGGCAAACGCGGACTCTACTATTACTACCAGACGATGGGAAATACCTTGAGTGCGTTAGGGAAGGAATTTTTCGTTACCAAAGACGGTACGCAGCACCACTGGAAACAGGAATTGATTGAAACGCTTGCGAAAAAACAGCAGACGGACGGTTCCTGGGTCAACACCGATCCGATGTGGATGGAGAACGATCCGAACCTCGTGACCGGTTTTGTCTTGATGGTGCTTGCGGACTGCAAATGAAATCCGGAAGCATCACCGGAAAAGTAAATCTTGTGGAGATATCGTCTGAAAATCAGTCTTCTTGGGACTGACGAGCCGTAACGGTCCTTCCTCCTCTTTTTCAGAGGAGAAAGGACTTAGCGTTAATGCGGTCAATAGAAATCGGGTAATACCGCCGGTGTCAAAATACTGTGTTCCTGATCAGTTCTTCCACTGGCGTCGGCCTTTTCCATTATTATAATCGTTTCCGCCGCTGCCTGCCAAGAGCCTCTGCGGTGCCAGCAAAAGCCGGTACGAATCCTCACCGAAAAGTTCCGTCACACGCCGCCGCATTTCACTGTTGATGCTGATCTTCGTTTTGCATTTGAGCAGTGCCAGCCGGCCGTCCCTGAACCGAATCCCGAGTTCCAGTTCACTGTCGCCGGGGTAGCCTCGCAGGATTTCATGCAGTTTGCAAAGCCCGTCTTCCCCGTGCGACTCTTTCACCGTGATCGCGACCCCTTTGGTGAGTGCCGTTTCCGCGTCACTGATTGATAATATCCGGTCAATAATCAGGCTGGCATCGTCATCGGCTTGGGAACGGCTTTTGTCGATTTTGCCGGCCACAAGAACAAGCGCATCCGGCTTGATCATCTCGCTGAACAAGGCGTATTGTTCCGGCCAGGCAATACAACGGACCATTCCGCCGGCATCTTCGAAGTCGAACATGGCATACTGATTCGATCGGTCCGGTTTCGGATTTTTGGCCATTGCGATTTTAATACTGCCGATCATCCCGCCGACCACCACTTCCGACCGGTCCGGAAGACACACCGCCTTGTCGATCGAATGTGACGTGAATGTTTTGAGCGCTTTCTCATGCCGCTGGAGCGGATGGTCCGTCAGGTAAAATCCCAGAACATCTTTTTCATAGGCAAGTTTTTCCTTGTCGGGCCACTCTTCAATCTCCGGAAGGTTCGACACCATAACGGTACCGGGGGTTTCCTCCGGCACGACCTCTTCGTCCATGTCGTCAAAGAGCGACTTCTGTCCGGCGGCTCTGTCCGCGTTCCGCTTCATCCCGGCGTTGAAAGCACGGTCAATCAGTTGCATCATCTGCGACCGGCGCAGCTTCATGGAGTCGAACGCTCCGGCCTTGACAAGAATCTCAAGCATCATTTTCGGGCAGTCCCTGTTGTTGATACGCTCGCAGAAATCGAAGATGTCCCGAAACGGCCCGTCTTTTTCCCTCGACGCGACAATCGTGTCCGCCGCCCATTCATTGCATCCTTTAATGGCAATCAGACTGAACCGGATTTTGTTGTCTTTGACGGCATAAAGTTTATAGGAAGAGTTGACATCCGGCGGAACGACTTCGATTCCCATCCGCTGACAGTCTTCAATGTGTTCGACGGTGGAATCTTTCTTTTTGAAATTACGTTTGGAAATATCGCCGCAAAGCAGAGCCGCCATGAACTCGACCGGATAATGGGCTTTGAGATACGCCGTCATGTAAGCAATCAGGGAGTAGGCGGTCGAGTGACTTTTGTTGAAACCGTAACCGGCAAACTTTTGAATCAGGTCGAAAAGCCGTTCCCCGTCCTCGGCGGTGAGTCCGTTTTTTCGGACGCCTTCGATGAACTCCCCTTTCGACTTGGCAATGAGATACTCTTTTTTCTTGCTGATCGCTTTAATGCATGTGTACGCATTGGCCAGCGGAACGCCGCCGAGCCGGTTCATGATCCGCATGATCTGCTCCTGATAAACCATGACCCCGTGCGTTTCCTCGAGAATGTCTTTCATGATCGGATGGGCGTACTCCGCTTTTTTGCGGCCGTGCTTGACTTCGATGTACTGATCGATCATGCCTCCTTCGAGCGGTCCGGGACGGTAAAGTGCCAGCGTCGCAATGATGTCGCGGAAGTTGTCCGGTTTCATCCGCTGTAAAAGTTCACGGATACCGCCTCCTTCCAACTGGAACACCCCTTTCGTTTCGCCGCGGCACAGCAGAGCATACGTTTTGGGGTCGTCCAGCGGAAACTTGTAAGGATCCACCCGTTTACCGGTGGTCTGTTCGATAATATCAATGGCCTGGGAGAGAATCGAAAGGTTCATCAGTCCGAGAAAGTCCATTTTGAGGAGTCCCGCTCTTTCGACTTCCCCTGCCGCCCACTGCGTCGTGATTTCCTCTTTGTCCCGGACTTTTTGCAGCGGCACGAAATCGGTGAGCGGTCTGTCGGAAATCACCACGCCGCACGCATGGGTTCCCGCCGACCTCGCAAGTCCTTCGCACCGCCGGGCATAGTCGATCAGCTCTCTCGCTTCCGGCGAGGAGTCGTAAATCTTTTGCAGTTCCTCGTTCTGCTCGAACGCCTTGTTGATGGTCATTTTCGGCGTTTCAGGAATCAGTTTGGTGATGTCATTCACATAAGCGATCGGCAGACCAAGCACGCGTCCGACATCCTTGATCGCCATTTTCGCGGCCATTGTCCCGAACGTCCCGATTTGAGCGACACTCTCATAGCCGTATTTTTCCCGGACATAGTCAAGGATTTCCCCGCGCCGCTGCTGGTCGAAGTCGATATCAATATCCGGAGCCTCCAGACGGTTCTCGTCGAGAAAGCGTTCAAACAGCAGGTCAAAGTCGAGCGGACAAACATGACTCAGATTCAACGCGTAGCACACCAGTGCCCCGACGCCGCTTCCGCGGGCTGTCCGCTGGATGTTCCGTTCTTCCGCAACCCGCACAAAATCCCAGACGATGAGAAAATAGTTCGGAAAACCGAGCTTTTGAATGACGGAAAGCTCCCGGTTCAGCCGCGCCATCACTTCTTCGGAAAGCTCGCCGTTCGGCATTCGTTTGGGATTTTCCGCATAACGCCGTTTGAGTCCTTCGATACAGATTTTGCGGAGATACTCGTCGGAAGTCGATCCGTCAGGAGGAACGAACGCCGGAAAAAATCGTTTTCCAAGTTCCAGATCAAGCTCTGTCCGGTCGGCGATTTCCTGGGAACGGCGGATGGCGGCTTCCTGATCCGGCATCGCACGCAGCATTTCTTCGGGACTCCGCAGGTAAAGCTGATCCGTCTCCATCCTCATACGGTTCGGATCCGTCCGGTATTTTCCGGTGCTGAGACAGAGTAGAATATCCTGCATCTGAGCGTCGTCCTGATTGACATAATGGACGTCATTGGTGGCGACCGCCGGAATTCCCAGAGCGTCGGCGACAATCAGGGTTCCGTTGAGCACCGCCCGCTGAATTTCGAGGCCGCTGTTCTGAATCTCCAGATAATAACGATCGCCGAAGAGCTCACGGTACCAGTTGGCGATCTGTTTCGCTTTGACATAATCCTCCGCGTTCCCCTGATTCAGAATAGCCCGCGAAAACTCGCTTCCCGCACAGCCGCTCAGACAAATCAATCCGTCATTGTGCTTGCGGAGAATTTCCTTGTCGATTCGCGGACGGTAATAGTACCCTTCCATGAACGCCAGCGACGAAAGCCGGAGCAGATTCTGATATCCGGTTTTGTTCATCGCCAAAAGTGTCAGATGGTAACTCGCATCCCTCTGGGACTTTGCGGATTTTTCAAACCGGCTTCCCGGCGCGATGTACGCTTCCAGTCCGATAATCGGCTTGACTCCGAGGTCTTTTGCTTTCTGATAAAATTCGAGCGCACCGTACAGATTTCCATGATCCGTCAGAGCCAGAGCGTTCATTCCCAGTGACTTGGTTTTCTTGAGCAGATCGTCCAGCGTTCCAGCCCCGTCCAGCAAAGAGTAGTGACTGTGACAGTGAAGATGCACAAACGGCAGCGAGGGAACAACGGTTTCGGTATTTGCGGCGGTTTCTGTGACCATGCGATTAATCCTTCCATGATGGAGAATGACATTTCTTCAAGAGTTTATCAGAAAAGTTCCCCTTGAACACCGGTGGCGATGCAACGGCAACATGACGTTGCATCCCTGCCGCGAGCCGTGGCGGTTCGAAATCCTTTGGCTGCACGCCTGTGGAAAATTCGCACCTGGAATCGCCCTCCTTGTTCGCCAAACTCCTCCTACCGTTCGAGGTATGATTAACATGTACCAAAAGGGCGGCATCCAACTTGTTACCGCCATGGATGCGTATCACCCCGCGAGTGATCCGGCACAACACCGAAACTTCATTATCAGCGAATTCCAATCACGTCCGCCAAGGAAACGGGCGGTATCACTTCCAGCAACAGCGTCTTTGGAAATCTGGAAAAATATCCGATAGTTGGCATTGAGTGAGAGGGGAGAGAATATTGTTTAGCGGTTTGCTGAAGAGGTCGATTTGATCAAGGCTGTGTGGGTGATTTTCCAGCGGTCGGGGAGGAGTTCACGCAGTTCGGCCAAGGAAGGGAGATCCGCGAGAATGTTGAGGACATCAACGAAGTATTCCCGCTCGTTGAGACCGTGACGTTTGGCATTCGAAAGAATGCTCATAATGTTTGCGGAATTTTTCGCCGCTTCGGGACTGCCGAAAAAGAGCCGATTTTTGCGACCGGTCACGAATTCCTTGACGGTGCGTTCCGAAATATTGTTGTCGATGCTCAACCGACCGTCATCGCAATAACGCCGCAACGCGGCCTCGTTGTTCAGCGCAGACTTGCACGCCAGTCCGAGCCGGCTTTTAGGAAGGATCGTGGAGTCGTCCAGACAATCGCGACAACGTTGGAAGAGCGCATCGAAACTCGGCGCCGAGTCGTGTTGGCGACGCGATAACGTTCGTCAATGGAAGAATCCTTGATTTCTTTTTCGATTTTGTAAAGTTTTCGATAAAGTTTCAGGAACCCGGTCACATGAACCGGCTCGTCTTCTTCCGCTTCGACGAAATTCCGGCGACAATGCACATGGCAGCCGACTTCAATTGGCGGACATCTGCCATGCAGGCGATTGCCTTCGGCCTCAATGATTCTCTGCGCGTTGCTACGCTTGCTATTTTCAGGATTGAACAATGCATCATCATTGCGATGTGCATCGCATTGAAGGTCACCGCTGTAGCCTTTCAGAAATTCGTGAATCCCTTTGGCGGACTGATTTTCCTGAAAGTCGAAGATGTTGAACGGATGTTCTTCGTCGCCGACGTACACCAAAAGATTGCCGTTGACACGACGATGATTTTCTTTCGACAGTCGAAACGGAGCAGGCGTTGCATCGGTATTGACGCAGTTGCCGCTGAGAATTTCCTGTTTCGCAACATCAACGAGCGGTTCGAGCATTTCACCGGCAACATCACGCCATCGACAGACGGAACTTTCCGAAATGTCAAGCTTCAAGTTTTTGAACATTCGATTCACTTGCCGATAAATCGGGAGGTGGTCGCAGTATTTGTTGACGAGTACGGCGGCGATGAACTCCGTCGTGACCGAGCCTTTGTCGATGGTACGGATCGGCGGTTCGGCAATGATGATTTTGTGTTTGCGGCAATCACATTCGCGTTTGTAACGGCTGCGAATGTAACGGATGACCTCGCATGTCATCGGAATGAAGTTGAGCACCTCGGTAATCTCGATGTCCATGAAAACATATTCACGACCGCAACAATCGCAATAATGTTCGTCAAGTGACAGATCAACATGCACGTCGCGACGCGGAATTTCTGATGGAAAACCTTTGCGACCACCGCCGCCATGTTTACGATTTCTCTTCGGCACATAGGAAGTCGCGGTGTCCTCCGAGAGTCGATCCGTCGATGCGTCCGACTCACAACCTTTCTTTTTGCTCTTCTCCGACTTCTGGCCGAACAACATCTTCGTCAACTTGTCGACCCGGGCTTTCAGATCGTCGATCAAGCGGTCTTTTTCGACAAGCGGCTGTTTCAGCGATGCCACTTCTTCTTGAAGCTCATCATAAGTCGGTTTTCGTTCGGTGTCCATATTGCGAAATAGATAAAATCATTCACAATCAGTCAAGACCAATTTGATCCCGTATTTTGCAGTACAAAACGTTTTCGTTTTTTGACGGCAATCGGTTCGATCCCTTCAAGGATCATCGCCAGTTGGGCCGTACTGACATTGACGACCCGTTTTCCTTCGCCGGCCATTGCCACCGGAAGCCGGAAACGCCCCGCTTCAAGTCGCTTGTACCAAAGGGCATAACCATTGTTGTCCCAATAGAGGATTTTGATCCGATCAGCCACTTTATTAATAAAGACGAAAAATTGCCGCCAAGCGGATCACTGCGAAAATGATTTTTTACAATCGCCGCAAGACCATAGAACGACTTACGCATGTCAACCGGTTCGGTCGCAATATAAATCGGACGGGACACTGTTGTCATCGCAGGACTGTTCAGCATGAGTGAAATCCAAGTCGGCTGAGCACTTCGGCAAGGAGGTCGAGTGTCGTATCACTTGGCAATCGTAGCGTCAAACCGTTCGGTGTGACAATCTCATAACTCCGGGAAACCGGATGAGTCACGGAAGGATCAACCACTTGCACAGGTAGAAATGCCGTGTGGGATTTTTGCTTTTGACTTGGAACAAACTGGTAATTTTCAGGCAATTCGGGTAAAATCACAGGGTGAGATGAATCGTTTTCGACTTCCCTTCGATATTGTTCAACCCGATGTTGTACCGACATCGGAGAACATTGAAGTTCGGAAGTAACCTTTTGCGTCGAAAGATTGTCGTGAACCACCATGTTCACTGCGTTGAATTTGAACTCCCGAGAATAACGACGAGATGACGGATGAGAATCGCCTGAGTGCGAAACGGAAGACTGTAAAACTGAAGAAGATGACGACATGATACCTCCAAAATGAAATGGACCCTGAGATTTTGAGTCAATGCACTACAAAAAATCTTATCGACCATTCCTATTCAGAGATCAATACGCTGTTGCCGGAAGTGATACTTCTTCCAAAGATGAAACATCTTGTGAACATGTACAGCACAGGACGAGCATTATCTAATTATAATCAGTAATCGTCGCATCCTCTGATATCATCTATGTCATACTTATAATATCTAAGTATCAGTGGGAAAATGTCAACAAAACCATCATTGGCACTCCGCTGTATTTCCTGTTTTCTTTTTAAAAGAGGAGTCATATTGAAAAGACGTCCTTCTTCATTGTAAAAACCTATTTTTTCTTCCTCGTGAATACGCCAATCAATCATGTTAAGTTGAATTTGTTTCAGTGTCAAATGTTTATTTTCCCTCCACCACTCTTGAAGGTATTTCTTATTAAAGTGATCTTGTTTAATATAATTATCCCAAAAAAAATGAGGATACTTATATAAGTTTCCTTGACTATCTTTACGAAATTTGTAAACAACCGGAACAGGATAGACGAGAGAAAAAAGTATTTCTTGACATGCCTCTCCCAGAAATATTTTTTTAGGAGGTTGGTGCCCTCTATTTCCATAAGCATTTGTTGCATAAAAAAGAAATTGTTTACTCTCGATATTATCAATCAATATTGTAATAACATTATGGTCCAATACTTGAAGTTTTTTTAATAAAGGAACAATTTGATCTGCATTATCAAAATATATCTTTTCTATTGATATTATCTTTTTTGAAGATTCGCCGATTAGTGTAAATTGATAATACTGTTTTGTTATAGAGGTTAAATCATAAGCACCGTCATCAGTAAAAAATTTCTCTTGCTGGAAAGGAAGTGCTAATAACTTGATTTTTTGTACAATATTTTGATAAGAACATATATTAGATATTCTATCGTTCTTGTACATTGAACTACTCACCGTTTCTAGTGTACTGTCTCGTTGACATCTAGTACAACATAATGTAAACTTTGCCAGGAAAGGCGGTGACATTATGGCGAGACCCCAAAAGTATATCATTAACCTGTCGGACGAGGAGACAGCC
>JAISQK010000220.1 GCA_031274255.1 Planctomycetaceae bacterium
CCCGCGCCCCCACCCCCCCCACCGCGGCGGCGCGAAGTCTGTGCGGATTCCCGTATTGCAGAGGCTCATGCTGCAAACAATACAAAAAACTCTTTTGTCCGTTCCGAATTCACTACCCAATCTGTTTTTACTGCCCGATCCGGTTTTACCCTTGTCGAGCTTCTGGTGGTGATTGCAATCATTGGGATTCTGATTGCACTTTTGTTACCCGCAGTCCAGGCGGCCCGCGAAGCGGCTCGGCGAATGCAGTGTTCCAATAATCTCAAACAGTTGTCGATAGCACTGCAAAATTACCACGACTCTTACAGTGCGTTTCCGGCAAGACAATCGATTATCCAAGAACACGACAACCCCGGTGCTTCCAACAGACATGATGTTTATTGGAGTTGGCTCTTCAAAGTCCTTCCCTTTTTCGAACAGCAGACAAGATACGATGCCTTTGTGAACTGCTCGCCGAACAACTGCTCGCCCTGGATGACTGGCGAAGCCGGTCCGTCACCGGTTCCTGTTGCGATTCTCAGAGGACAATTGTCAACTTGTACTTGTCCGTCGGACGGCGGGGCGTCCGCCTTTGTTTATCCGGGAACAAATTACAGAGCATGCATTGCAGACCATATGTGGAAGTACACGAGCGGTTGGGGAGTTTCCAACGAAGGAAATCCACAGCGTTCCGTCTTTGTCATTATGCAATGGCGGGATATGGGTTTCCTCACAGACGGAACGAGCAATACGATTTGCGTCAGCGAATCCTGCGTGAATGCGGATTCCACCGGCAGACAAGTGAAGGGAGGAGTCGTTCCGGTTGTCAGTTCGCCGGATAACGGTAATAACGGCGGTCCCGTTGGAAAATGCGGCTTAATGAAACTCTCAAGCGGAGGGGTTTATACCGTTACGAACTTTGTCAATCTCACCAAATCGACGGAATACAACTCGAACCGCAATGGCGGACGGTATCATGACGGTCGCCCGATTTATTCGGCGTTTCATACTGTTTTACCGCCGAATTCGCCGTCATGTTCTCATGATTCCAGTGCGGAAAGCAATAACGGTTGCGGTATTTATTCGGCATCAAGTTTTCATACCGGCGGGGTGAATGCGGCGGCATTTGACGGCAGCGTCCGTTTTATTTCGGAAACGATCAACTGCGGCAACGGTGCGGCGGGGGAACCGTCAAGCGGTCCCAGTCCGTATGGAGTCTGGGGGGCACTCGGAACAGCCGACGGCGGTGAATCCAATGCCAATCTATAAGGGACTTTCCAAAAACCTGCTCTTCACAAATTTTGTTATAAAAAACTCCCATTAACATTGATAATCCGATGAAACAATATCTTTTTCCTCCATCACTTTTGTTACTCCTCCTCATCCCTTTCTGCGGCTGTACCCGGGAAGTTCCTGACGGAATGCCGGCAACAGTACCGTGTTTTATTACCGTGACGCAGGACGGCAAGCCGTTGGCAGAGGCTTCGATCACGCTCATTCCCGAGGACGGCGGGCAATGGAACGGCGGCGGAAAGACGGACGCTGGCGGCACCGCCAGAATGTACACTCAGGCAAAATACGAAGGGATTCCCGCTGCAAAGTACAAGGTTATCGTTGCCAAAACGGAGTTTGTCGCCGGTGTACCGGAGTCTTCCGATCACAGAATAAAAGGTACACCGGACATATATTACGAACTCGTCGAAGCAAAATATGCCAACGCCGAAACGACACCGCTCACACTTGATGTCGTTAAAGGAACGAAGAATTACCAAATCGACATCGGACAATCCGTGAGAATAAAAGTCGAGGAACGGTAGAAGAATGATTAGAGCGGATTAGCAATTGGCATGGACATGGTATTGATTTTTTGTTATGATTTCCGTCCTGTGGACAACACAAAGCCGCAGACAGGGGTATTGGTTTGTTTCACAAAGGGGACGGTCGGACGTTTCACCATCGCCGCTGTCTTTTTTGATTTCGGCAAAAAGCAACGGCGCGAGACGGGGTCCATTGAACCGATTCAACCGAAGACCGGTCCGAAACCGAAACTCGCAGAACATTGAACTCCTCAAGCAGATCGTCGAAGCAATGCCCGATGCAACATTGGCGGAAATTCGAGATTAGTTACCGGTGCATGTCAGCCTTCCGACCGTCTTCAAAGGGCTTCGGAATTTGAAGCGAACTTATAAAAAAACGGTTGAACGCGGCGGAACAAGACAGTATTTCATGGAAGCGAAGTGAATATGAGCCTATTGCGATGCAACGTGCTACGTTGCTTTGAACCCGAAAAAACAGGTGTTTCTCAATGAGACCTCTGCGAAGACCAACATGACGGGAAGATAGGGTCGAGTATTGAAAGGAAAGCGGCTTGTGGACAAAACGCCGCACGCACATTGGATTACGATAACCTATGTCTACGGATTATGACATGACAGAATCGTTGCGCCGCAGGCGTTTGCCGGTGCGATGAACCGTCAACGGTTTTTGGAATAGGTGGAGACGGTCTTGTGTCCGGTGTTGCACAAAGGGGACATTGTCGTGACGGATCATTTGACTGTCCATCACGATCCCAATGTGAAGACTTTGATGGAGTCGAAGGGAGCAAGTGTGTTGGACTTGCCGCCGTACAGTCCGGACTCGAATCCGATTGAGCTGAGCTTTTCGAAGTTGAAAACATTTTACGTAAAGAGAAGATTCGCGATGTAGTGAAACGGCAAGAGTTCCTATGTGGGTCAGGAAAGT
>JAISQK010000338.1 GCA_031274255.1 Planctomycetaceae bacterium
GGTTCAGGAACAACCACCGTTACCGGACATTTCAATACTCAAAATTATTTCATGGCGACAGGGTCGGGAAGTATTGCCGTTCTGAACAACGATGATATTCTCATCAGCGGCACTGCCACCTGGGACAGTTCCGGGACATGGAGCGGCGATGAACTGCGTGTCGGTGAAGACAGTCCTGGAATTTTCTATATCAAACAGGGAGAGGTTCAGCTCAGGAATAAAAATGTCATTGGTAACAATCACGCCGGAACAGTCTATCTCAGCGGCGGACACTGGAACGCCGGCACTCAGACGGTCGAGATCGGTAAAGGCGGTGAAGGTATTGTCAACCAGTCCGGCGGGCGATGGACAAACGGCTTGACCGATATCGGCGTCGGTTCTCATGGCCGCGTCAACCAATCCGGAGGGGACCACAATGATCAAAACGCGATTATCGGCGACTCCACCAACGGTGAATATTATCTGTCCGGCAGCGATGCGACCAACTGGACCACTGAAAATAATGCCATCATCGGTAAGGGAAGTACTGCGAACCGCGATGTGATAGGTGTGGTGGATGTGGCGGATGACAGTAACTGGACCATTGCCGGAACCAGTCTTGATAATAGAAGTGCTCTTGTTGTCGGCGATTATGCAAGAGGTATTTTGAATATTCATTCTTCCGGCGATGTGCTTGTTGAACATGGCGATGTCATCGGGGCCAGGCAGGATCGTACCAACCGCACGGCAAACAATGTCTACCAAAGTCAAATCTATGTGGACAGCAGCGACGGCAGCGGTTCCACGTTAACGGTGGAGGACGGCAAACTGACGGTTGCCCAAGGAAAATATACCAACGGGCAAATGAACGTCAGTTACGGCGGTGCTGCGACGGTGAAAAATGATGTCACTATTGCCGACCAGGAAGGGAGTCGAGCGGCAATGCGTGTCCACAATAAAGATGGATCCGGTAATAATTCGAGTCTGACCATCACCGACGGCAATCTCATTGTCGCCAATGACACTTATTCGGCTACGGAGCCCGGCAGCGGATTCTTATATATTTATGATGAAGGCGATGTTCTGCTTAGTGGAAATGGAGTTGCTGATAAAGGACACATCATCATTGCCAATAAGTCAGGCAGTGAAGGTGTCGTTTGGGTGGAGGGTGCCGATTCCACATTGAAAACATCAGATCCAGCCAATGGTTCTCTTATTGTGGCTAAAAGTGATCCGCCTCTCCAGGGGAATGAAGGAAAAACATGGGGGCTTCTGGACATCAACACCGGTGCGGAGGTGGACATTGCCGCCTGGGCCACCATTGCCCAACTCGACGGAGCGAGGGGAACTGTCCGCGTGGACGCTGCAACGTTTAATGTGGGAGGCGATCTCATCACAGCGGACGAAAACGGTGCTTTCGGTAATCTTTACGCGAGGGACGGTGCACAGGTGTATGTCGCGGGAGATCATATCATTGCCGACGATACGGGAAGTTTCGGACGCGACCACATCGACGGTTCCGGAACCAAAATGACCGTCGCCGGAACCCTGAATGTCGCCAGAGCCGGTCATGCGGGCGGAGAATATACCGAAAACCGTTATGATCCCCGTTATCAGACTCAGACAGACCCGACAGACGGTAGCTGGAATCTCCATACCGGTTACAAAGGTATACACCAGTATGGTGAGGACAACATGACGAAACCGAATCCGGGCGGTGCCCCTTACGGTGATGTTGATCCTGATAATCCCAACCCCAAGTATGCGGGTGAGCCGGGTGAGCTGACGACGGGTTTGACCGAAATACCGGGCGACGGTCTTAACACCGGAAATGATCCGGGGCTTGCCATCACACGCGGGGCGGAAGTGTATTCCGGCGCGGGTATGATCGGCGAAACCAGTACCGGTTACGGTTATGTCGTGATTGACAACCTCGGTGCCTGGTCCGGTGACAGAAGCAAGTGGGTTGTGGATCAGGATCAGATACTTGGTTCTGATACTGGTAAACTGACGGAATACGGAACAGGGGTGATGCACAATCAAGGATATGGAACCGCTGACGGAAAACTGGTCATTGCCGAAAACGGCGGCGCCTTTGTGCGTGTGCTGAACGGAGGATTGCTTCATACCGGTTCGACTCATGTTGGAGAAGGAACGGGTGACGGAACGCTGCATGTCGTCGGAGCCGGTTCGGAATGGATTTCCGACGGGCCGACGGTTCTCGGCGAAGCGTCCGGAGGAAACGGAACCATTCGTATCAACGACGGGGCGCACGGTTCGACGGAAGGGCTTTACATCGGTTACATCGCCGGTTCGGAAGGCGAAGTCAGCGTCAAGGGCAAAGGCTCGCTGCTTGATATTTACAAAGATAATAGCGGGCTTTATCCAAATAAACCGGCCGGATCAAGTTCTTTGACGGTCAGCGAACTGGCGAAAGTCTGGATGCATGATAATTCCGAAGTACTGCTCAACGGAAACGGAGTGTTCAGCAATGGTGCGACGTTGCATCTGGACGCAGGTTCCATTCTTGACGCAACGACCAGAGGTGTCACCGTGACCAACGCCCGCGTGGAAGGAATCGGAACGGTCACCGGAAAAGACGGGGTTAACTTCCATCAGGACGACTGGTACACAGATCATCAGGCGTATATCGACCCCGGTCTGGTGTACGGCTGGGAGTGCCGGTGTGAAAACCCGGGACGCTACGGGACATTGACCTTCGGGCATACGTTGAGCGTGACCGGCAACGTCATCACCAACTTTGATGTCAACGCCAGCGCTCCCGGTAATCCTGACGGTCAGGATCATATTGTTGTCAAGGGCCACGTGGACGAGACCGAGGATCAGGTCACGGCCGCACTCGGCGGAGAACTCAGGGTTCATGCCCGTCTGACGGATTACTATCAGAAAGACACCGACCTCCGTTATGACATTGTGACGACGGAAGGTGCAAACGGTTCGAAAGGGGAAATCACTCACCTGTATGACAAACTGACCGTCGTGCCGTACCGGTTTTTCAGCGACATCCGGCAGGTGGTTGAGGAAAACGGTGCCGGAGACGATGTTCTTTATGTCACGATGCGGCGGAACAACTCGCCGTTTTCCGACGCAGCCGAAACTTATAATCAAAGAAGCACCGGCGGGGCGCTCGATTCGATTTACGCTTTGGATGATCAGCGCTGGCTTCCCGTCCTGCGGTATTTCTGGTATCTGGGTGATCCGGACTTTTTGAACGCGTACTCGCTGTTTTCCGGTGAAATCCGCGCTCATTCGCTTTTGCTGCCGACATTGGACCCGTGGACTTACGCCCATGACCGCGTCGGATTCAGCCGCGAAACCGGTCACGTGGTTTTCGGCGGACAGAACAGGAGTTATGCTTTCGAGCGGTCCAACGGGCTGTGGGCTTCGGCGATTTACAACGAAACCAAAACCGGCGGCGACGGCAACGCGTCCGGTTACGACATCACGCGGACCGGTCTGGTCGCGGGATTCGACCGTGCCTCCCAAGGCGGAGATTCCTATCTCGGCGGAATGTTTTTGTACAACCGCGGCGAACTGGATTCGTTCCGTTCGTCGGCGAAAGACGATGATATTCAGTTCGGACTTTATCAAGGTCTGCGGTTCAACGGTTACTGGGAATGGAAAAACTATCTCGGCTTCGGATGGCAGAATTATCAGACATCGCGGGAAATGTCCGTCGGACTCGGAGAACTGCGGACCTGTAGTCCCACGACCTGTATGGCCGATTGCATGGGGGCCAACGGCTGCACCTGCGGCAACGATCAGGTGGACGGCCACTTGAAGAGCCGCTTTCACGGGTACACCTTCTCGGGAAGCACGGAACTGGCAAGACCGTTTTACTTCGGCAAATTCTGCCAATGGACGGTGCGGCCTTACATGGCACTGGATTTGAGCGCGATCTGGCAGAACTCCGCTTCGGAAACAGGGGATTTCAATGACGCCTACCTTGTGGCACTCGATTACAACAGTGCCTCCAATGTCCGTTTGTACGGGCGTACCGGGATCGGAATCGAACGCGGAGGAAACAGAGGAAATCTTCACGGAGGCGTTTCGTATTCCTATCTGATGGGGGGACGGCGTTATACCAATGTCGATAACCGCTTCCAGTTCGGAGGCGACGACTTCAACATCCGCGGAGTGGATGACGGATCGGGAACATTAAATCTGAATGCCGGAAGTACCGTTTATCTCGACAAATGTCACCGCAACATGATTCACATGAATTACTGGTTTGTCTCGGGCAGTCATTCGGCGGCTCAGGCCGTTCAACTTGGATTTCAGAAAATTTTCTAAGGAAAGGAACGGTGAATTATTATGAGAAATTCAGTGAAATATAATCAATCAGGGGAAAAAGTCATGAAGACTTTCCAGGTAAAATATCAGTGTGTCAAAGCCGTTGCGGTGTTCCTTGCGGTAATGTTCCTGCCGGTGATGTCGGCCAACGCCGGAGAGTACGAAGTTCAGAATACACCTGAACTGCTCACTGTCCTTGCCAACATTGAAAATAATGTTACGGGATACACGGATAATGAGAACACCATTATTCTGACGGACAATGTCACTGTGCCCAATCCGTCAACATTTGAAATCAAAGCCAATAAAAAGCTGACGATTAAATTGAACCATTACAATCTTACGGGAGCCGGCATTCTCAACCTTGTGGGACACCAGATCGGCGCGGACAGCGAGACCCGTAGTGTCTTCACCATCATCGGGAGTACGACCGATTTTGTCGATGGGATTCACATTAACGGGCAGGCTGTGGTGAATTATGTCGGCATCTACACCTCAAGAAGTACCGACCGTTTTGGAGAAAATGTTGATGATGATGTTACGGTGAATCTCATAAAGCCGGGTTCCGCGTGGGACGCTTACAATCATGATATCATCGTAGGAGACCTGGGAACTGCGGATTTCAATATCTACAGCAGCGGCGGCTGGGTGCAAGACTCCAAAGGCAACTGGGTCAAAGACAAAAACTGGGGAAGAAGTGAGAATATCACCATCGGAAACGGTGTGACCGGTGACGGAACGTTCAATATGTGGGGTGCCGGAACCACATGGGACAATCAGGAAAACACGGTGGCCGGCAAGGCCGGAACAGGGGAATTCAATCTCTGGGCCGGAGCGGTCTTCAAAACAGGAAACTTCGCGGTGGGAACCGATGCCGGCGGCACAGGAACGGCCAACATCCATGACGCCGGAACGATTTTGGACATCTACGGAACCAATGTCGGAACGGCACCGGGAACAGCCGGAGATGGAAACATGTATGTTTACGACCGTGCCGAAGTCTATCTCCATTACAATGACACGCTGACCGGTGATGCTTATCTCACGCTCGGAACCGGAGAAACAAAATTCGGTAATGATGCGTCCGGCAGCCTTGACCGCTTTGAGAACAGCGCGTATTTGCAGATTGACCGGGGATTTATCAACGGCTCGACGAACGTCATGACGTTTGAAAACGGCTCGTATCTGGAAGGAACGCAGTATGAGGGGACAGAAACCTCGCCGGGGTCGGGGATTTATACTTACGCACAGCACGGCAGTATCGCATTACGATCCCTGAATTTCGGTCAGGACGCGGTTCTTTCCGCGGGGTTCGGCAACAAGACGCTCTACGACCGGAACCTTCCGCTGGATTTCTCCATCCCCGGACAAATCGAAATGTACTACCTCGGCAAAAACGCCGGTGACGCCCGTTTCGGTTCGTTGTATCTCACCGGTGATCTTAATCTTAACGCGGGTTCGACAGCGATCTTCGACTTCGATGTTCAGGGAAACTCCAACCATGCCAATGCAAAGCAGGAACACAAGGATTACATGGAAGTGACCGGCACGGCCACGTTGAATGGTCATCTCCACTTCCGCCCGATGACGGGGTATTACACGAATGACATTGATATTCAGTTTATGAGCAGCAGTACCGGAACGCCGGACCTGACGCTCTGGCCGAACCGGTGGTTTGAGAATCCGGCGGTGAATAACGGGCATCTGACGATGACACGCGACACTTCGCCCTTCACCGATGCGGCGGGGTCGTCGAATGAATACGCGGTGGCGGAGGTCCTTGACACGATTTACAACAAACGTCAGGGAATAAACGAAGGGGAAGACATGGATGTTCAGAAACGGGATGACTGGTTCCCGGTGCTGGACTGGTTCTGGCCGATGGACGATGACAGTTTCCGTGCCGCCATGCGGCAGCTTTCCGGTGAAACCCGCGCCGCTTCGTTCTTCATGCCGATCCGTTCGCCGTGGCGGTTCGGGTTCGACCGTGTCAACTGGCGGAAACGCGACAACCATGTTTACTTCGGTCCGCAGAACATTCATTCGCCGCACGTCGCGAAAAACGACATCTGGGTCAATCCGTACTACGACACGATGCACATGCAATATGACGGCAATACCACACGCGCCACCACCTCGCGGGTGTCGTTCATGGCGGGATATGACCGGGCCTTGTCTTCGAACACCGCCGTGGGATTGCTCTTCAGTTATTCGCAGCCGCGGCTGGATCAGGGATTTTCACGGGTGATTGCCGATGACTACCTTTTCGGACTTCATGCCGGCACGCGTCTGTGCGACGACTACGAACTGAAGTTCTGGGCGGGCTACGGCACGCAAAGTTATGACATGAGACGCGACATTCCGATCGAAAACGGCAAACAGCTCACCGCGCATTACGGCGGGAGCACCTGGACGGGAAGTGCTCAGATCGCGCGGCCGTTCGGCTGGAAAAACGGTGTTCTCCGGCCCTTGCTGGCACTGGATTACAGCTATGTCAATCAGGGAAGTACGGAGGAAGAGGGATTCTACCCGGTGGCTCTGGTCTATGAAAAGTCGGATTGGTCTCAGCTCTTCGGTCGTGCGGGAATGCGTGCCGACTTCGGATGGCAGCGGTTCAACTTCACGGCCTCCGCGGCGTATTCCTACCAGTTTGCCGGTGATGTCACTCCGGTCAGTACGAACCGGTTCCTGGTCGACGATCCGGCGTTCGATATTCAGGGCAGCGACCTGAGCCGCTCTTTTGTGAGTGTCGGACTTGGAACCCAGCTCTACCTGAACCACAGAAGATCGCGGATGCTGTTCCTGCAATACAACGGAGACTACGGCAAACGCTCCAATGAACAGACCGCCTCCCTCGGTTATCAGATGACCTACTGAAGTCTTTCTGAAAGCCGTGAAAAGGTTTGAAAACCCGGTGTGCTTGAAAGCGGTAAGAAGGTTTGAGAACTTGGTGTTTGAGAGCTGTAAGAAGGTTTGAAAGCTCTGGGAAGGTTCATAAGTCAACGGAGTGCGGGGAGGAAACGAAAATCCCTGCACTCCGTTTTTCTTGAAGCG
>JAISQK010000018.1 GCA_031274255.1 Planctomycetaceae bacterium
GGCGACCAACGCAAGGGCGTTGGATCCCTGCCGCGAGCCGCGGCGGGCGGTTTGCCTCCCGGCACTTCCGTGCGGTCGGCATCGGTTGTAAGAATCTCTCCAACTGGAGGCCGAAGGCAACTGCGGTGAAGCAGTATGCTTCCCTTCGGCGGGCAGCGGTAGGCCGCTGCACCCCTGATGGGACTGCCGTCCCGAACAATGACCCGCTCCTGTTAGTCGCTGGAATCAACCGATGGAAAAACGATTTCAATATGAGGCCTAAAGTCTACAGCCTATCGCCTAAAGCCTACTCCGGGAGGCCGAATGCATACGTTTTTTTACCTATTGATACAAGCGAGCAACACGAGCGGGTCATTGTTTCGGGACGAGAGTCCCATCCGGGATGCAACGTCCGCACGTTGCTGGTCGATGGAGTCAACCGGCGGAACAACGTTTTCATTGGTCATCCGGTTGGAAAAATTTTCCATTTGATGGTGAACCGAACGTAGTGAGTGTGAGCCTACAGGGGTGCAGCGGCCTACCGCTGCCCGCCGGAGGCATCATTTATGAGATTAGAAGAAGGAAATATTAGTATAATAGAAAAATATAGAAATATTAAAGGAAAAATCGAAATATTAGAGGAGTCCAACGTAATGAAAAAATTGCCCATTAGAACTTTGAGGGGATGCCTTCGGCGACCAACGCAAGGGCGTTGGATCCCGGTAGGCTCACACTCACTGCGTTCGGTTCGCCCTCAAATGGAAGATTTTCTCACCGAACAAAAAAACGTTTTCACTGGAATCCGAACGCGAAGCCGTGAGGCAAGTGCGATCCAACGTGCTACGTTGGCGGTTCGCCCTCTGATGGAAAATCTTTCCACTTGGAGGCCGAAGACATACCGCCCGCCGGGGCTTCCCGGCCGCGATCCAACGTGCTACGTTGGCGCCCGTCGCGGATCGCGACCGGTGAAAATCTACGGAGAGACTGTTGAGTATGAAGGAGGGAGTGTATAATAAAGAAATTCTCCTCAATGACATCATATCCAACACAAGAATCCATGCCGCAAGTCCCATTTGAAAATCAGTTACTGGATGCCGCTGAATCCATGTGCCGCGAAGAGCTGCAAGTTCTTCAGACGCTTCGTCTTAAGGAAACGGTCGAAAGAACCATGAAGGTTCCGTTCTACCGGAAAAAATTCGCGGAAAAGAACATCACCCCCGACAGTATCCGTTCGGTTGACGATTTGAAACGGCTTCCGCTGACAACAAAAGCGGACTTTCGGGATCAATATCCGCTCGGGTTTCTGGCGGTGCCGCGTGAAGAAGTCGTCCGGTATCACGGTTCCTCCGGCACGACAGGCAAGCCGACCATCATCGCGTACACCGCCCGCGATTTGAAAATGTGGACGCAAATGTGCGCAAGATTCCTCGTCGCCGGGGGACTCCGCAAGGAACACACGGTTCAAGTGGCGTTCGGTTACGGACTCTTCACCGGAGGTTTCGGGCTGCATTACGGAATTGAACGGATCGGAGCGGCGGTCATCCCCGCAGCATCCGGCAATACCCGGCGTCAGATTCAACTCATGCAGGACATGAAAACCGATGTTCTCATCAGCACGCCGAGCTACGCTCTGACGATTGCCGACCACATCCGCCGGGAAAACATCGCTCTGCCGTCGCTTTCGCTGAAGTACGCCCATTTCGGCGGCGAAACCTGGACGGAACAAATGCGGGAAACCATTGAACAGGAACTTCAAATCTACGCTTTCAACAATTACGGACTGAGTGAAGTGATCGGCCCCGGTGTGAGCGGCGAATGTCTCGCGCGAAACGGAATGCACATTCAGGAGGATCACTTTCTCGTGGAATGCCTGAATCCGCACACCCTGGAACCGGTGCCGGAAGGGGAGCCGGGCGAACTTGTCATCACGTCGCTTGACCGCGAGGCGATGCCGGTGATTCGTTACCGGACGCGGGACATCGCACGGATATTCGGCGGAGCCTGCCGCTGCGGACGCTCCTTCCGCCGGATGGGACGTGTCATCGGACGCAGTGACGATATGTTGATTATTCGCGGGGTGAACGTCTATCCGTCGCAAATCGAGGAAGCTCTTCTTCAGGTGCCGGGAGCGTCGCCGCACTACGAAATTTTCCTGACAAGACCCAAAACCCTTGATGAGGTGACCGTTCGCGTCGAAATCACACCGGCGTATTTTTCGGACAAAGTCTCGGATATGACCATTCTCAAGTCGCACATTGTGTCGGCGGTCGCCGCAATCACTGGCCTGCATTTGAATGTGGAGATTCTCGCTCCGAATGTCCTGCAACGCTTCGAGGGGAAGGCCAAACGTGTCATCGACCACCGTAATCTGAAAGTGGAATAGGGCCGCCGTCTTCCCGGTTTCGCGTCCTTTCCGTGTCACCCGTTTTGCTCAAAGGAATTTTCACTCGGTAATCCGTCGCTTGTCTTCGCCGTTGGTTTCGCCGTGCGGAGGCTCGGCTTGGAGATTTTCGCGTGTTGATGAGGTCGCTCTTCTTTCTCCGACGGAAAATGAAATTTGATGTGCGGCGGTTGAAGTACCGGATGCGCGGCAACATCGGATTCAAAATGCGAAACCGAAACTTCCGTGGAAAGGAGTCTGGTCATTTTGGACTGTCCCTTCTCCCGGCCGGAAACCGGAGAAGGACTTTTTTCGTACAATAGCTGCACTTCATCTTGAGATTTATGCTCGTTTTTCGGTGTTTTGGAAATGTTTTTGTTGCCGTGCACAAGGTAAAGGTAATTTCTCTCCCGCTGAACCTTCGCAAGGATCCAAAAGATACGCATAAGATATTTTCTCGTATGGGATTCCTCCTGACCGGTGACGAAACAATGGTAGAGCTTTTGAGCCGTTTTGGCCATCGCAAAATAGTCATGCTTCAGACAGTAATGAATCAAGTCGTTGGCATAAAGAATGGCGGCATCCTGATTTTTTTTGAGATACTCCTCAAGAAGATGGTCGGCCATACGCTGAAGCGGATGTTGCGGCTTCTGCTCGCTGTTTTCAGTTTCCTCACCGGAACAGGAACGGCTTTCATCCTGGGAAAGGTTGTTTATCTTTTTGCCTTCTTTTTCAAACATAATATTTTCTCCATCTTATCCAAATACAATTCTGAAACTGTACTAAAATAGGTTCTTTAAACAAAAAAATAAACCGGATAGAAAAACTTTCTTAAATTGTGACAAAATTTCACGAAAGGGATGGGTTCAGCAGAGGCGAATCAAAGCAAAGCGGAGCTTTTCGCGAGAGATTTTCCGGTACGAACATCAAAATAGAGGTATTCCCCTCGACTTGAGTCTCCTTTCCCGCCGTGAGCGGTGAATCAAGCTGATGTAAAAATACACAAAATAGAGGAGAAATAATGCTTTTTCGGATTTTTTGAAAGATTACGTAAACTTTAGTGCTGTTTTTGCGGATTATAACAGAAAGAGCTGATTGTCTTGATTAAGACAGTCGATTCTAAAAAAACGAAAATAATATACGCAGGGCATATTGGCATTAAATGGTATTTTACGATTAAAGTAAATGTCACTATTTTGCCGACACTTATGAGTGCGTAGGTTTTCATAGAGACGTCATGTCAAAGTAATGCAAAGTTAAAAGTCGTACAAAAACTCTTGGCTCGGGTTCATCTGAAGTGAAATTCTTCAGGTGAGTGAGAAATGAGAAGAAGGAATCAGGGATGAGAATTAACACATTTTATCATTGGGCACTGTTTCTGCTGATGTGTTCCGCAATGACAGGCTGTACAAGCATACCGGATCGGGAGACGATTTCGCCCGCTCATGTCTCCAACATGAGACAAAAGGGATCGCGGAGTCTTCAGGAGCAGATTAACTTTATCGGTTTGCGGCAGGATCCTCCGGAACAGTATCTCTTGGGGCCGGGAGACACTCTCGGTATCTATATCGAGCGAGTGACGGCAAACGAAACGGACCCGCTCCCCGTTTTGACCCCGCCGGAGGGAACCGGACTTCCGCCCGCAGTGGGAATTCCGGTGACCATCGCGGATGACGGGACTTTGTCGCTGCCGATGATTCTCGGACCGCTTTATCTTGAAGGAATGACTCTCGTGGAAGCGGAAGAGGAAATCCGGAAAGCTTATACCGAAATTCAGAAAATCCTTCCTCCCAACGCACGGATTATTATTTCCCTTTACAAGCCGCGGACTTATCGTGTGCTTGTGATCCGGGAAGATGTTCAGACTGATGACATGCGGTACACCTACCAAAACCGCGGCAAGGGGGAAGCCTATATCGGGCATGAAAACCGCGGAACCGCAAAGGCGCTTGAGCTTTACGCCTATCAAAACGACGTGCTTCAGGCGTTGTGTGAAACCGGCGGTCTGCCGAGTAACAGTGCGAAAAACGAAGTGATCATTCTCCGCGGTGCTTTCGCCGACGCCAAAGGAAGCAACTCTTTGATCAGTCAGTATGCGAATAACGGAAGTCTGCAAGGTCAGGACTACAACCCCAACATCACGCGGATTCCGCTTCGTGCCAATCCGGGCGATGTTCTCCCGGACTACACTCAGGAAGATATTATTCTGAAAGACGGCGATGTCGTGGTGATTCAATCGCGTGAAGCGGAAGTGTTCTACACCGGCGGTTTACTCCAGGGCGGCATGTTCCCGATTCCGCGTGACTTTGACCTTGATGTTTTCGGA
>JAISQK010000057.1 GCA_031274255.1 Planctomycetaceae bacterium
TTCCGCTGGCCGTTGTAATTCACCCCGGTCGTGTCCTGTACCGCAAGAATAACCGGCTCGCCGGCCATCCGTTTGACGGTCCCGTTCCGGTGCGCCTTGATTATTTCATCCCGGTCGAACTTTTCGTTCCCCGGCAGGTTATAAATCGCTTTGGCTTCAGCGAGGTTTTCCGCGCTTGTCCATATCGAGTTGCCCGGTTGCCTGGACAGCGTTTCCATTGTCCGCACAAACCGTTTTTCCAACCTTGCCTCGTTGAAATCCACATCCGCGAATTCTTCCGCCATATTGAAACTTTCCCCTCCAGACATATCGCCCTCCCAAGTTTTTGTTCATTATATCATTGTTCTCGGAAAAGTGGAAAATTTATGGGTCAAGTTTAGCATGTCATGATGTCACGGATTCGCCCGCAATACCGGGACATGTTCCTCGTGTATTGCCTGCTCCTCGAAAAAGAACATCCAATGCACAAATCAATTCTTCACGGAAAGAGGGAGACATGAAATACGGATTGACCTTTGCGGTATCGCTTTTGATCCTGCTGTTCGGCTTATGGGGAATTTTTACGCCGGGTGTACCAAAAGGCAATTCTCGACGGCCTCTGACCCAGGCATCATACCAAAAGACGGAATCACCACATCAGAAATATATCACGAAAAACATTGAAGACATTCAGGTCGGTGATTTGGTCTATGCCACTGATCCGGAAACGGGCGAAACAGTGAAGTGTCCTGTCACACAAGTTTTCGTGAACCATGCCGAAGGGATTCACCATCTGTCGGTTTCGGATGGGACGTCGACACAAACCTTTGGCGTCACGGCGGAACATCCGTATTTTGTTGTTGGCACTGATGAAAATCTTGCGGAATTGTTTGACCGTGCAGTTGGTTTTAGCAATTCTCAAGATGAAGAGCCTGAAATCGTTTTTGCAATCGAAGACAAACAGGGCAACGAACAAACAGGCTGTTATGTTGCAGCTAAAGATTTGCGGACGGATGATTTGTTGATTGTGATGATACCGCGACGGAGACGAATCGAACGGAGCAAGCCGCTCCAGCCAGTTTTTATAGTCTTCATGCAGACCAGACTCATCGTCATTGATAAAAACCGACGACGTAATATGCATCGAATTGACCAGCACAAGACCTTCCTGAACGCCGCTTTCCTTAACGGCTTCCTCCACCTGCGGCGTGATGTTCACAAAATCCATGCGACGGGGAACATTGAGCGTAATCATTTTGCGGTAAGTTTTCATGTTTCATTGAGACTTCTATTCTATTCAAATGCATACCATCAAACAATGGCGGAAAATTCCTCTCCACAAAACCAAGAGGAATTTTTGCCTTGTCACTAATACTTGGGTATTATCAGGTTATTCCGCAGCCGGTGTCGGTGTTTCAAGGATCGGTTTCAGGAACGGTTCGACCGCTTTGCCCCAGAGGACATAACCATACGTGTTGGGATGGAGAAAATCCGGCATAATGTAAGGTTCCAGCACTCCATTGACGTCAAGAAACTTGTTATTGATGTCAATCAGCGTAACGTTTTTAACATCACCCAAAAATCCCGGGAGGTAAGAGTTGATTTTCACGGTCTTCACGCGGAGTTTGCCGTCGGGCTGATTGTCACGCGGGAAAACATAGAGGACAAAAATCTTGATGTCCGGGTATTTTTCCTGAAGCAAATGGACAATCGCCCGAATCCCGAGGGCAACATCCTTCGGGTCTTGAGCGTCATTACCGATGTTGTTGGTGCCGATCATAATCACGGCGGCTTTCGGCTTGACGGCATCAAGCGGTGAATTTTGCAGTCTCCAGAGGACATGCTGCGTCTGATCGCCGCTGAAACCGAGGTTGAGAATCTTTTTACCGCCGTAAAATTTTTCCCAGACCTGTTTCTGATTTTCCCAGCCGTGCGTGATGGAATCGCCGATCATCAGCAAGTCAATGTCTCCGGCTTTCATGATTTCGCATTTTTCCGCGTGACGTTTCTGCCACCAATCATCCGCTCGCGGGTTCGGTGTGAGAGCAGCGGGGATACTCTGAGTCTGAGCCGCAACGGTCATCAGTGAAAGGGTGCAAACAGCCGTCGCGAGGAATAAGCGTAACGTCGTTTTCATAAATAAGACTCCTTTAAAAGTCGTGGTGGTGAGTTTGTAAGCAACAGTCCTCTATTTTGACAGATTCAGTGGGAACATTCAAGCCACCGGAAAAAATTTTTTTGCAGGTTGATTCTTTTTATTCCTTTTTGACCATGAACCGGTTGATGTTGATGCCGCCGTGGAGTTCTTCCTCAAGGAGTTTCATGCGGCTTTCGAGCAAGTCAAGCCGTTGACGCAAAAGGGGAACCAGGTTTTCCTCCTCCGAAACCCGTTTCTGACGCGGCACTTCAGGGTAGTTCAGATGCCGTGAAAGTGCGGAAAACAAATAAATGGGGTCGCGTTTTCGTGTGGCGTGAGCGATTCGGCCTTCACGTTCGTTGAAAAGTGTGGGTATCTCTTCTTCCGACGGCTTTTTCCTGTAATATTCACTTCGCACATAAATCATATCGGCAAAATCAATGATTCCGAGCTGTGAGAGGAGAATTTTAAACCAGTTTTGCCAGTTTTCGCCGTAGCTTGGGTCGTCACAGATCGCGGCAATTCCTTCTTCATAGCCGAGCCGGTTGCGGCAGAGAACTTCAAACTGGTAAAAAAAGAGTCCCTGTATGGTGAATTCCGGAGAGGTGCGATATTCGGCCTCATTTTCAAGAATCCGCAGTGCAATACGGAAATCAAACTTCCCGGACGGTTCTTCCGCTTGTTTGACGATGAATGTCTGAAAACGGGTGAAGTAGTGACCAAGACGCCGCATGGTCGGAGCGAGTTCTCCGGAAAGTTTGACATCCGTGAGCAGAAACTCAATCACCACAGGAAGTTTCGTCGAGGCGAGCACTTCGGCTTTCATCACGGCAAGGATTTCCTGAGTGGAATAACCGTCCTCCACACGTTCCCGAAATGTTCGAAAAAAAAACGCCTGTTCAATGTATTCTTCGCGGTTGAGCATAAAAAGCAGTCTATTGTGAGACGCGGACGATGTTTCCTTCCACTTTGATTTTTCCCTCAGCCAGTCGCTGGATCGCTTCAGGATAGGCAAGCCGTTCCTGTTCAAACACCCGCTGATTCAGGGACGCCACATCGTCATCTTCGAGAACATCAATCGCACGCTGTAAAATCACCGGACCGCGGTCATACTCATTGTTGACAAAATGGACGGTACAACCGGTCACTTTGGCCCCGTACCGAAGCACGGCCTCATGAACATGGTCACCATAATAACCTTTGCCGGAAAACGCCGGAATCAGCGACGGGTGAATGTTCAGGACACGGTTGTGATAACTTGCCGGAATTTCCAGAAGTTTGATGTAACCTGCCAAAATGACATTATCGACATCCGCTTCATCACAACACCGGAAAATCGCCTCACTGAAAGACTCGCGGGTTTCATAATCCTGACGCTCGACGATGTGAATCGGAATGGAAGCCTGCTCCGCATACTGAAGTCCTTTGGCGTGGGGCGTGCTTGCAATCACCACACGGACTTCGGCGGAAAGTGTCCCTGCCTCAATGTGTTCGAGCAGATTTTTAAGTGTGCGGCCTGTTCCGGAAATCAAAACAGCGAGCGAAAGTTTTTTAGAGCGGAACTGCTGTATTGCCATGTTATCCTCAATCTGGTAAGCCGTTAGGGTTCTATGATATTTCCAACAGGACGGACTGTAAGTCTAAGTATAGCCTATAAGAAGAGATATGTACAGTATAGAGGGAAACGGCTGTTTTATCAAGTTGCCGTTTCAAACATTCTCTCAAAGGTGACGTTTTTGATGCCGATGGGCAATAAAAAACCGTCCTTTGCAGGACGGTTTCCTATTTAGATCAGTTCCATCTGTTAATGAGACTGTTTCTTCCTGAAACAGACGAAAATAATTCAATACTGACCGAAGTCATTAAACCAACTCTTTTTTCGAACCGATCAGAGTGCGAAGCCGTTCCGCGAGGAGCGAGGCGTCGAACGGTTTTTTGAACGTTTCATTGATACTGGAGCGGTCAAAACTCATAGTGCTTCCATCATCCGGGAGCAGTGCAATCAAAATGATTTCCGAGAATTCGCCGCTGCGCCGGAGATTTTGGCAAATCTGCAACGCTTCGGTTTTTCCAATGGAAAAGTCAACGATAATACAGTCGGGATGGAAACTTTCAGCCTGAATTCCTGCATCAAAGCCGCTCGTAGCGACCGCAGCCTTAAACGCTTTTTCAGACTGTAGTTCACGTTTCAGATTCTCAACAAGCACCTGGTCCTGAGCAACAATGAGTACTTTGGCAAGCGTCTCGTCTTCGAGGTCGCCAAGTGGCATTCCATGTTCCTTCAGGAAGCGAATCAGGTACTCACGAGGAATCCGGCGGTCTTGTGACCCGGGAATACGATATCCCTTGAGTCGACCGGAGTCAAACCATTTACTGACGGTGCGTGGGGCAACCTTACAGATTTTGGCGACCTGGCCTGTTGTAAAAACCTTCATTGCGGGTTCTCCGTTATATTCATACGCTTAGTCTTTGATTTCTCCAAAGAATATTCCTATCTTCTTTGGAGTTTTTCGCCCTTGTTTTCCGTATCATAAAACTCATTTTTATGAAACAAAAAACATCTGGGTAGGGCTGACAAAATAACCTACAATTCCTGCAATCTGATATCCAAATCCATTCTCTATCAAACCACACTGTTTATCGGTCATACCACTTGCACAAAATCAACAAAAACAGCAAAACAATAAATTCTCTTGCCAACGATTTGTTTGTTTCATTTTTGTATTTCTTAATTTTTGCACATAATGTTGAGTCCGATTGTTTTGAAAAAGGGGAAAAACCTGTGGGGGCAGGCAATCCAGGAAAATGAGGCGGAATTTTACCCGATTCTCTTACCTCTTTCTACAGCGGTCATTCCTTCTTTCATATCCAACAGGAGGAATCCTTCTGTCAGATACTTCCATGTGTTTCCTTCGAATCACCAAAGCAGAAATAACCATTGCCAGTGATGTAATCGGTATTTTGAAAGTCCTGACTTTAGGAAGATTGTTTTAGAATGCCCCGGCATACACTCCGGGAATGCTGCAATCCTGACCTTTATTCCTGTTGTATTGACTTTACCGGTATTATGACCAGCGGCGGTAAGATTTACCACAGGACATTCTCACGAGGGAATCCCTTCTGACAAATCCTGTTGAAATCAGTCTTGATTTTATTGACCGCTTTTTCCTATAATCCCATAACTGGAATGATTGACTTGGAACGACATTTCCTCATTTGGACATTTTTCATTGTTTGCCCATTTTGCCATAAAGCACACCAAAGTCCCCTCTCATATGAGCTTTGCCCATTTGACTGTTTTTTGTTGCGCTTTATTTCTTATCGCGGCAGACGGATTGGCTCAGGAAGCGGGCGAAAAAACCGTCAGAATTCCGGCAATTTTTTCATCTTATCATTCGGGCAACGAACCGTTAAATAAAACAGAAATCAATCTTCCTGGTTTTCAGCCGGTTCAGAAAGAAAACATTTTTAATAAAAACACGACACTTCAGGAGGAAGCGTTACTTATTGCGGCAAAAACGGCGGCGTACACGGCTCAAAGGATTGCCGTCACAGCCAATCCGAAACCTGTGAAAATCGCACAATACACATCCGGGACGAGTTTGGCAACGAACAGCATTTTCGGTAATAATCCTTGGATTCAAGTTTACGGACGGTACGACACATCGCCGAACATGGAACTGGTCAATCCGCCGGATTCCGCGAAAAGTTACGCCGTTTTCGATCAAGGGGTCACACTTGTTCTTACGAGACTTCCTGAAAACCCCCATTTTAACGTCAGTACCGTTGACATTTCGGCGGACCGTGTTGTTGTCTGGATGGCCAACACGAGCCGTCTGCTTCAAAATTCGGACAAAAAAGACCTCACGCTGAATGACCTGGACATTGAGTTGTATCTTGAAGGAAACATTGTCTTCCGCGAAGGGGACAACACGATTTTCGCCGACAAAATGTACTATGATGTCGCCCATCAGGTCGGAGTGATCAATGACGCCGAACTTTTCGCGGCGGTGCCCGGTTATGACGGCACGATCCGCGTGATGGCGAAAACGATCCGTCAGACCGGGCCGAACACGTTTTCCGCTTATAACAGTATGGTCACTTCCAGCGAAATGGGCTTGCCGGATTACGGTCTCCGGTCAAGTACGATCCGGTTCGAAAACAAACAGATTCCGGTATATAACTCGCTTGGAGTGCCTGTGATAGACCCGGAGACCGGAAAACAATGGATCAACCGTAAAAATTACATTGTTGCGGAGCAAAACCGGGTCGAAGTCGGCGGTTTCCCGGTTTTTTATTGGCCGTGGATGGCGATGAACACTCAGCAACCGACGATGTATCTGACGCACCTGAGTTATTCGCACAATAGTATGTTCGGCCATAAAATACAGTCAACATGGAATTTGCATCAAATGTTCAACATGCAGAATCCTCCTGAAGGAACCGATTGGGAACTGAATATTGACTATCTTTCCGAACGGGGACTCGGACATGGAATGGAATATTCATACAACCGTGACAATTTTCTGGGAATCACCGGACCGGCGGTCGGTTTTATTGATTACTGGGGCATTTATGATCGCGGGGCGGACAATATCGGACTCGGCAGACGAAATCTGACACCGGAAGAGGATTATCGATACCGTTTTCTTTGGCGGCATCGGCAGTTCCTCCATTCCGGATTCCTGAAAGACTGGCTCGTGACGGCGGAAGTCGGCAAAAGCAGTGACCGGAATTTTTTGAATCAATATTATGAAAATGAATGGAATACGTTCAAAAATGAATCCACTGGAATCGAATTGAAAAAGACAGTCAATAATCAATCGTTGGCGATTTCGGCGGACTACAATCTGAACAATTTTTACACGCAAACGGACAATCTGCCGCGACTGGATCATTTTTGGCTGGGACAGACCCCGTTCAACAGTCTTTTTGGGGACTCGCTGACCTGGTATGAGCATACGAAAGCCGGTTTTCAGAGTTTTCAGACACTGGACAGCCCGGAAGACATGAATGACGCGTTCATGTTCCGGTATCTTCCCTGGGAGGTGGCCGCCGGAAGTCCGCTCGACCCGAATTCCGCTTATCTGGAGAAACTCAGCAAAACGCGGGAAACCTTTGCGACACGTCACGAGATCGACATGCCGTTTCAGTTGGGGCCTGTCAAGTGTGTGCCGTATCTTCTGGGAGAGTTTGCCCATTGGGGAACCGACCGTGAAAATGACAGCGTTCAACGGCTTTACGGCGTCGCCGGATTCCGTGCCAATCTTCCGTTTTGGAAGGTGAACCCGGAGTTTTCCAGTGACCTCTTTTACCTCAACGGACTTTCCCACAAAATAGACCTCGGTGTGGACGTGTCTTACGCTTCCGCCAATCAGCCGATGGAAAAACTGATTCTCTATGACGCTCTTGACGACAACGCCGTTCAGGATTTCCGCCGCCGTTATTCCGTCACGACATTCGGAAACAACAGTTACGCTGTTCCGCTCCGGTATGACGAACGGTATTATGCCCTGCGGAGCGGACTGCAAAACATGGTGACCTCACCGAGTATGGAAATTGCCGGAGATTTGGCTCTTGTCCGGTTCAGTTTTGACCAGCGTTGGCAGACCAAACGCGGTCCGGCCAACAAACGCCGCCCCCTGGACTGGATCACCTTCGACACCGGACTGAATCTGTACCCGAAGAAGGAGCAGAACTTCGGTAAGACCGTCGGACTGATTGATTACGATTTCCGCTGGCAGGTGGGCGATCGCTTTTCCGTCCTTTCCTCCGGGCTGTTTGACACCTTCACTGGCGGACAATCCATCCTCCGTCTCGGCGGTTTACTGCAGCGGCCGAGACGCGGAAGTCTTTACGTCGGGGTGGACAGGCTTGACGGACCGTTCAGCCGGACCTACCTCAACACGAGTATGGATTACCGGCTTTCAGAAAAATGGTCCACGATGTATTCCACCTCATTCGACCTGACCAATGGGGAAAATATGGGACACCGGCTCGTTTTGGCCCGTAATGGCGAATCGTTCCAGGTTCGTGTGGGAGCGTCGTATGACTGGAGCCGTAATGTCTGGAGTTTCAGTTTCGGACTTGACCCGATCTTCCTTGCGAAGAAGAAGGACAACCGTCTGACTCACACCATGTAACCCGTGCGGAACTCTTTGTCCGGCAAGGAATCCCTCTTGACGCGGTGACGAATAATTGTTACGCTCCCTCTCTGTTTCCCCATGATAAGACAATATTATAATTAATAGTCAAACACGAGAGGATCGGGGTTTTGCGGCGTTTCACAAAGGGACTGTTTCTTTTGCTGAGTCTGGTTTTGCTTTTCGGCACGGTTTCCTGTCATGTGTTGGACACCATTCTTGATGGTGACGGCTCGCAGCAGGAACTCACCGGACAGAATCCGCTTCTGAAACTGCCGCCCCTCCCGGAAGACGCCGTTGTGGTTGATATTTATAAGATTCGCGTTCCGTATTCCAAACGCGACCTCGTTCACAAACTTTGGGAAAGAACGGATTCCCGTGACATTCCGGTCGAACTTTGTAACGAGCTGTACCGAAAAGGAATCAGAGTCGGCACACTCGGAAGCAATATTCCTGTCGAGCTTTCCCGGCTTTTGGAGCTGAAAGACATGCCGGTGAGTTCGCCGACAGCGGAAAAACTTTACGACGTGTCGCAAGAGCTGAAATCACCAAGCCTTACGACGCGAAATTCCACGGTGATTCGTCAGGGAGTCCCTGCTTCCATCGAAACATGTACGCCGCTGGAGCGTTTGAGTCTCTTTGAAGTCGTCAACGGAGAGCGGCTCGGAAAAACGTACTATAAAGCCTTCGGTATGATTCAGTTGGGCTGCGAGGAACAAGTGGATGGTTCTGTCCGAATGACCGTGGTGCCGGAGATTCATTACGGCGACATCATCACCCGGCCTGCCGTCAAGGACAGTGTGGTCTTCATGGAAAAGGCACGGCGCAAGTTGACGCTCGACCATCTCACCATCCGTACGGACTTACTGTTGGGACAGTGGCTGATTATCGGGCCGACCGGCGAAAGCAGCGGTTTCGGGAATCGAATTTTCGTACAGGATATGGGCGACCCGGAGCAAAAGCTGCTTGCGGTCCGGCTTGTCCGCACCCGGCATGACGGCATCCATGACCGGAAGGACATCGCCACCCTTGATTGGGTTTCGCAGGAAAAAGAAAAGGAAAACGGTGATGATTCCGATAGCGGACAGGATGAACCGCTGTCACCGAATGTTATTGAAGAATTGAGCCGTCGAAAGCCTGCCGGAAGGGACATGACCGTTAAAAATGAGCCGCAAGACTGAAAAAAGTCAAAAATTTTGAAAAAAAGAGTCCTTTTGCATGAAATATTCTTCAGGGAATATAGTCAAATGGGAAAAATTCACCTAAACTAGAGTAAATGTATTTCAGGAACAATCGAAGACGAGATTGTCAATCGTCTTTGATTGGATTGCAAAGTTGTGTGCCGGTTCGATGGACTCATCGGCGGCATGGTTTGACTATTTTAAATGTTCTCACGGAGAAAGTATGGCCCAGAGGAGGATTGAAAACAAAGGTGCGCAGCACAGGATCAATGAAATGATCCGTATTCCCCAGGTTCGGGTGGTTTCCGCAACAGGGGAGCAGCTCGGTGTTATGAGTTCCTACGACGCGATCACCGCCGCAAGAGCCGTCGGACTGGACCTCGTTGAGGTGGCTCCCGATTCCAAGCCGCCTGTCTGCCGAATCATGGATTACGGCAAGTTCAAATATCAGCAGAAAAAGCGGGTCACCAAACAGGTGGTCCACCGAACCAAGCTGAAGGAAATTCGTGTGCGGCCCAAAACAGGGGATCACGACATCCAGGTGAAGCTGAAACAGGCTCGTGAGTTTCTCGTTCAGAAAGATAAGGTACTCATTTCCGTCATCTTTCGCGGACGTGAACTGGCCCATATCGAAGAAGGTCAGAAGTTGATTGATTTTCTCCTGACACAATTGGAAGATGTTTCAAAAATCGAAGCGCCGCCGAAACATATGGGAAAACGTATCACTTGTACCGTCGCCCCCAAGTGACCGCTGCGCATGAACAAATCGGACTCCAGGGAGGGATGTATTGATGAAATATTGTTGTTTTGTTGTTTTGTTGTTTGTGCCGCTGAGAGTTCCTATGGCGGTGTCACAGGAATTTCGCGTTGAAAACACGGTCAACTCCGGCGGAAAAACGACGAAAGGCGTCACTGTTTTCAAAGAAGGCGTGATTTACGATTTCATTCTTCCAAACGGTGAAATCACGCTCTTCGACAGGAACAAACAGGAATTTTATATCCTTGACCCGGCTCTCCGCTTGCAGACTTCCGTCAAACCGGACGATTTGAAACAGCAGGTTGACGAACTTCAGTTCATGCTTGAAAGGGTGGATTCACCGTTTTTGAATTTCGTTGCAAGTCCGGCTTTCGACGAAACCGGTTACGAACCGGAATCCGGTCTGATGGTTTTTCGGTCACTCTGGCTTGATTATGAGTTTACGACACGTGTTTTCGACGATCAGACCATTGCCAAAGAGTATTTTGACTATCTTCTTTGGTTTTCGCGGCTGAATTTCCGGCTTTCCCCGTCGGCGGTTTCGGCACTGGTTCGGGCGGGACTGAATCCGTATTTTGAGAAAAACAACCGTTTCCCGGAAAAAGTGACCGTCAAACTCTATCCCAAAGGAAAAAAGGTCTTGTCGAGTACCACGATTCAGGCGGACAGTTCGCACCTGATTTCCAAACGGCTGACGGACGCGGAAACATCTCTTCTGAAGCAGGCGGAGCAGTACCGCCAATCCTTCACGGCGGTGCCGCTGGACGATTATCAGAAGGAGATGAAAAAAAAGATCAAGTGAGACTCCGATGTCCGGTTTACAGGAAAATGTTGCCCGGATATACTGTGAATCTCCTGAGAGAGCGTTACCGCTTTCGGTTTTGTTGACCGGAAACGGAGTCCAAAGAATGTCGAGATCAAGAGAAAGAAAAAAGAAGATGAAACGAACCTCCCTTTTTTGCCGTTGGAATTGGTGCAGTGTGTTGTGCCTTTTGTGTCTTGTCCGTTTTCCTTTGTCTGCCGTTTCGCAGGAAAAAGAATCCGTGCCGATTGATATGACAAAACGGACGCAGGAACTCAAAGACCTGCGCTGGGGAATGTTCCTCTGCTGGTCGTTCAGCACCTTCTCCGGTCGGGAATGGACGAGCGCTGCCAAAGAAAATGATCTTGCCAAACTTTTTCCCGCAAAAGAGGCGGACACCGATCAATGGGCCAAAACCGCGAAAGAGGCCGAAATGGGATACATCCTTTTTCTGACCAAGCATCATGACGGATTTTGTCTCTGGGACACCAAGACCACCGACCGGAAAATCACCAACGCTCCGCTCGGCAAAGATGTGCTTGCCGAATTGAAAAAATCCTGTGATAAATACGGCATCAAGTTGGCGCTTTATTTCTCTGAAGGCGACTGGACCTGGAAAGAGGCTGTTGACGGTCAGGTCTACAAAGGCGGTAATCAACCGGAAACGAAAAAATCGCAATTGAAGGAACTGCTGACGCAGTACGGTCCCATCGAGTACATCTGGTTCGATCATGCGGCCGGTACAGGCGGATTGAGCCACGAAGAGACGACCGCGTGGTGCAAGCAATTTCAGCCGGGCTGTTTCATCGGATACAATCACGGCGATCAGTCCACCGCGGACATCCGGCTCGGTGAAATGGGAAAACCCGGGGCGTTGGAAGACACTTCGGCGGCCGGTCCCCACATGGATAAAACAGGAGGAAACAACTGGAAGCTGGCGGAGTTCAC
>JAISQK010000125.1 GCA_031274255.1 Planctomycetaceae bacterium
CACGCCGCTATCAGACGGACACATCAGCGCAGACAAATTCGTTTGAACGGGCCACAGCCCATAATTGCATGTGAGTGGATCGCCGATAAACGCATCATACGTTGCCCCTTGTTCATAGAAAGGACACAAGGCCAAAAAGATTCCGAAACGCCGCTGTTCAGGGAACCATGTTCCGTCTGACTTTGTTGGGTTGGGATGATATGTTGCGTTTGCTGCCGGAAATCCTTTATGGGCATCGTGAAAGTTGTGGCAGGCAAGAGCGAGTTGTTTCATATGATTGGAACACTGCATTCGTCTTGCGGCTTCGCGGGCGGCCTGAACCGCAGGTAAAAGAAGAGCAATCAAAATCCCGATGATTGCAATGACAACAAGAAGCTCGACGAGGGTGAAAGCGATTCGGACAGTCAAACCCGATGAGGTAGTGAATTCGGAACGGACAAAAGAATCTTTGACATTGTGTGCAGCAATTTTCGCATCGACAGCGTTTCCATCTGCAGCACTGGCCTCTGCAATACGAGAATCGATACAGACTACCCCCCCCCCCCATTTTGACATTTCGGACACAAAGTGAAGTTTTGCATGGTTTTTCTCCTCATTAGTTGGAAAAATGGTTTGATTCTTTTCGAAAATATTTCACGAAAATTTAACACGGATTGACACAAATCAACCTGATGACTGTATTTTATATACGGCAATTCCCAAAGTCAAGCGGGATTGTTGTTTTTTCTGGAAATTTTCCTGAAATGAGTTGTTGACATTCAATCCAAGCAATTTTGATAGGTTAAATGTTATGACGACAAAAGAGAATTGGAGCACTCCGGTAAACAATGGGCGGGCCGTAATCCTTATTTGAGGAGTGATTTTTGCCTCCGCCAACGCACGGGCGTTGGATCCCGAATGGAGCTACCGCTCCGAAAGTCACGGCCCCGCTCCTGTTAGTCGCTGGGAAGCGTGCCGCTTTACCGCAGGCAGACCGCAAGCGGTTAGAAAATCTTTCCAACTGGAGGCCGAAGGCAATCGCCCGCCGGGGCTTCCCGGCTGCGATCCAACGTGCCATGTTGGCGCCGGGAGGGTTTCATGAAAATTTTGAACTTGACAAAACCGGCATGAAAAGTAGAATAAGAGGTTGTCTTTTCTTTATCAACGGCGGGAGATTCACTCATGTTTGGAGTCATTGTCGCAATATCGGCACTGGCGGCGATTGTTGTTTTCTGCCGTTGGGGAGCGGGAAAATCATGCCACGGTTCGTCATGTTGCGAAAAGAAAAACGGTTGCAAAAATTGTGCAGCGTCTCAACATCCCTCCGAATTGGAAAGCGAAAAACATGTCGAACACCACTGACTACTATTGCAAGCAGACGGCGGCGCCGGTCCATGCGGTGGTGACGCCTCCCGGTTCCAAAAGCATCACCAATCGGGCACTTCTCTGTGCGGCTCTTGCAGAGGGAACATCCCATTTGAGCGGCGTGCTTGATTCGGAAGACACGCAGGTGATGATTGAGGCACTCCGGCAACTGGGGATTCCCGTCACCCGTCATCTTGAGACAGCGGCACTGAAGATCACGGGGGACGGCGGAAATTTGCCCGTAAAAAACGCGGACATTTATGTCGGCAACAGCGGCACGACCGCACGTTTTCTCACGGCCATGCTCGCTACGACCCATGGGGGAAACTACCGTATTTATGGTAAGCCGAGAATGCACGAACGCCCGATCCGTGATTTGTGCGACGCCCTTCGGTCACTGGGTGCCGATGTCCGCACGGAGTCGGGAAACGGTTGTCCGCCGGTTCTTGTCGGACCGAACGGAACGCTTTCAGGAGAGACAAGGATTTCCGGCCAAATCTCAAGTCAGTTTTTGAGTGCGGTTCTTATGGCGGCACCGGTCAGCCCGGATGGAATCACGCTTCATGTGGAGGGGGAACTCGTTTCCAAACCGTACATCAAAATGACGCTGGAGGTGATGAACAGGTTCGGAGGAACGGTCGAAACTCCCGGCGACTTTTCCCGCTTTCACATTCCTGTCCGTTCGAAGTATTTTCCGCGGAATTACGCCATTGAGCCGGATGCGTCGGCGGCGAGTTATTTTTTTGCGGCCGCGGCCGTCACCGGCGGCAGCGTCACGGTGCAGGGACTCACGCGAGAAAGTCTGCAGGGGGATGTCGAGTTTTGTACGGCACTTCAGGCAATGGGATGTGATGTCGAGTACGGCAGCGGCTTCATCAAAGTCGCGGGGAAACCGCTTCACGGAATCACCATCGACATGAATGCCGTCAGCGACACCGTGATGACGCTTGGCGCGGCGGCTCTTTTCGCGGAAGGAGCGACACAAATCACCAATGTTGCTCATATCCGCCACAAGGAGACGGACCGCATTGCGGCATTGGCTTGTGAGCTTCGAAAGCTTGGAGCCGATGTCGAAGAAAAGGAAGACGGACTGAAAATCACCCCCGTACCGCCGTTGCACGGGGCGGTCATTGACACCTATGACGATCACCGCATGGCCATGAGCTTTGCTGTTGCCGGACTGAAAATCCCCGATGTGGTGATCCGCAATCCGGACTGTACTGCTAAAACGTATCCCGGCTTTTTCACGGATTGGGAGAAAATGATCCGCACCGGAATCTGACAGTGTAGCAAATATGCGGAGACCGATCGACCATATGCCCCATTGTTGATCATCTGTCTGCTTGCGGCGCATCTCTTTACGGGGACGGCGCCGGCACAAACAATCGCAGACAACGCTCTATCACCAAGACCGTAAACACAAGGACAATGGGAAGGTGTCCGCAGTCCGGCGGTTTTGCCCCCCCTTGCCGGAACGGAAAAATCCGGCAGAATACTACCTTTGCCGGATTGTTTTCTCCAAAATGATGCAGCCATGTCAAAACATATTTTCATTACGGGCGGTGTTGTCAGTTCTCTCGGAAAAGGTTTAACCAGTGCCTCCATCGGAATGTTGCTTGAAAGTCACGGACTTTCGGTACGGATGCAAAAACTCGACCCTTATCTGAATGTCGATCCGGGAACAATGAGTCCTTATCAACACGGGGAGGTTTACGTTCTCGACGACGGAAGTGAAACCGATCTCGACCTCGGTCATTATGAGCGGTTCACCCAAAGTCCGCTTTCCCGCAACAGCAGTTGGACGACCGGTCGGATTTACCTCAATGTGATTGACCGGGAACGCCGCGGCGAATATCAGGGAAAAACGGTGCAGGTCGTGCCGCATGTCACCGACGAAATCAAACGGGCGATCCGCAGTCTCGACAGTGAGGATGTGGATGTCGTCATTTCGGAAATCGGCGGTACGGTCGGTGATATTGAAAGTCTGCCGTTTCTGGAGGCGATCCGGCAACTTTCGCTGAACATCGGCAAGGAAAACTGCCTGTACATTCACCTGACGCTCATCCCCTATCTGAAAGCGGCACGCGAACTCAAAACGAAGCCGACGCAGCATTCCGTAGGACAGCTCCGCGAAATCGGGATTCAGCCGGACATTCTCGTTTGCCGGACGGAACAGGATATCAGCCGCGACGAAATCGAGAAAATCGCGTCGTTCTGCAATGTTCCGGTGACGCATGTCATTGAGGAAAAAGACTGTGAATTTTCCATTTACGAGGTGCCGGTCATGCTTTCCCGGCATGAACTGGACAGGCGGATTCTCGACCGTTTGCAGTTGAAACCCCGGAAAGAAGCCGATCTTTCCCGTTGGTTCGACATTATTCAGCGTCTCAAGGAGCCGGAGCATCAGGTGAACATCGCGGTGGTCGGGAAGTATGCCAAGCACAAGGACGCGTACAAATCCATCTATGAATCGCTTGATCACGCCGGAATCAAAAACAAGGCGAAAATACGGATCGAACGGATTCCCAGCGATCTGCTGGAGTCGAAGGAATCGCTGGACCTCCTCAAAAAAGTTGACGGCATCCTGATTCCTGGCGGTTTCGGGGAGCGCGGTGTCGAAGGCAAAATCAAGGCGGTTCGGATTGCCCGTGAGAACAAGATTCCGTTTTTTGGAATTTGTCTCGGAATGCAGTGTGCCGTGATTGAGTTTGCGCGGCATGTCGCCCATCTGGAAGGAGCCAACTCGACGGAATTCGACAACGAAACGCCGCATCCGGTCATTTCGCTTTTACCGGAGCAGTACGCGGTCAAAGACATCGGCGGCACCATGCGGCTCGGAGCTCAGCCGACGCATCTGTCGGAAGGCACGAATTCGATCCGATGGTACGGCACGCCGGACATTTCGGAGCGTCACCGCCACCGTTACGAGTTCAACGGCGATTATCTCGAAACGCTCGGCAACGCCGGACTTTGCATCGCCGGAAAAAATCCGGAGCGTTTGCTTGTCGAGGTGATTGAGCTGTCCTCGCATCCCTGGTTTGTCGGTGTGCAGTTTCACCCGGAGTTCAAATCGCAGCCGACCTCGCCGCATCCGCTTTTCGACGGTTTCATCAATGCCGCGATTCAACGGTCGCAGCATCAGTAAAGATCCGGCATTCCGCCGCCACCATTCCATCCGCGTCAGGGCATTATGGGCATATCCACACAGCATGAAACGATTCTGGTTCTCAATTTCGGCACTCAATACCTGCAGTTGATTGCGAGGCGTGTCCGGGAGTGCCATGTTTACTCGAAGATTGTGCCGCACACCGTGACCGCCGAAGAAATCCGAAGGATGTCCCCGAAAGGAATCATTTTTTCCGGCGGACCGTCGAGTGTTTACGCCGCGGACGCGTATCAGTGCGACCCGGAAATCTTCCGGCTCGGCATTCCGATACTCGGCATCTGTTACGGAATGCACCTGATGATGGCGTCGTTCGGCGGTCATGTCCGTGCGGCGGCGGAGCGGGAATACGGCCGCGCCGTGCTTTCGCTCAATGAGGCCGGCCGGCAGAGTCCGTTGTTTCGCGATATTCCCGCCTCCCATCAGGTCTGGATGAGTCACGGGGATCACACGTCGGAAATCTCCGAAGAGTTTCAGCTCCTTGCCTCAAGTGAAACGTGTCCGGTGTGCGCGGCGGTTCATCGGAAAGAGCCGTTTTACGGTGTGCAGTTTCACCCGGAAGTGATGCACTCCGTTTACGGGACCGCGGTTCTCCGCAATTTTTTGAAGGAGATTTGCGGCTGTTCTTTCGACTGGACGATGCGGGGTTACGCGGAACAAATGGTGCGAGTTCTCCGCGGGCGGATTGGTTCCGAGCACGTGATTTGCGGGCTTTCCGGCGGAGTGGATTCTTCCGTGGTGGCGGCGATTCTGGCCCGGGCGATCGGGCCGCAGCTTTCGTGTATTCTCGTGGACAACGGACTGATGCGGAAAGGCGAGGTCGAAAGCGTGGAGCGGGAGTTTACCGGGCACTTTCAGATCGACCTGCACATCGTCCGCGCCGCCGACCGGTTTCTCGCGCTGCTCGAAGGGGTGACGGATCCGCAGGAAAAGCGGAAGCGGATCGGTCATGAATTCATTAACGCCTTTTCCTCGGAGGCGGCGCGGATCCGGAATGTGAAGTATCTGGCGCAGGGGACCATTTATCCCGACGTCATTGAAAGCGGCGGGCATGACGTTCCTTCGGCGACCATCAAACTGCATCATAATGTCGGGGGACTTCCTGAAAATCTGGAATTTGAACTGATTGAACCGCTCCGCGACCTCTTTAAAGACGAGGTGCGTCTCCTCGGACGCGAGCTGGGACTCCCGGATTCGCTGGTCTGGCGGCATCCGTTCCCCGGACCGGGTTTGGCGGTGCGGTGTCTCGGAGAGGTCACGCCGGAGCGGCTCGCGGTTCTTCGGGAGGCGGACGCGGTGTTGCTGGAGGAGATTGCTCTTGCCGGTTTGCAGCGGGCGATTTCCCAGGCGTTTGTCGTGTTGCTCCCGGTGCAGAGCGTCGGTGTGATGGGAGACTGCCGGACATACGAAAACGCGGCGGCGGTTCGATGCGTGACGACCGAGGATTTCATGACCGCCGACTGGACCGCCGTTCCCGACCCCGTGCTGCGGAAAATCTCGACCCGCATCATCAACGAGGTGAAGGGGATCAACCGCGTCGTTTACGACATCAGCTCCAAGCCTCCCGCGACGATCGAGTGGGAGTAGAAAGGGAGACGCTGCGGCGCATTGATGATGGACGAGTCTCTGGAATCCCCCAACCGGAAAGCGATGGTCGCCATGAGCGGCGGCGTGGACAGTTCCGTGGCCGCGTTTCTGATGAAGGAACACGGCTTTGACTGCTGCGGCGTCACGATGAAGCTCTTCCGCAACGAGGACGTCGGCCTTCCCCGCGAGAAGGCCTGCTGCTCCCTGACCGATGCCGAGGACGCCCGAAGCGTTGCGGAGCAGCTCGGCATCCCTTTTTACGTTTTCAACTTCGCCGACGACTTCAAGACCGACGTGATGGAGCGGTTCATCGCCGCGTATCAAAACGGAACGACGCCGAATCCCTGCATCGACTGCAACCGTTACATCAAGTTCGGGAAGCTGTTCCGGCGGGCGAGGGAGTTTGACTACGAGATTCTCGCGACCGGCCATTATTCCCGGATTGAACGCGACGCCGGAAGCGGGCGGATGCTGCTGAAAAAGTCGCTCGACCCCGCCAAAGATCAGAGTTACGTTTTGTACGCCATGACGCAGGATCAGCTCGCCCGGACGGTCTTTCCGCTGGGGGGGCTGCAGAAAGCCCGGGTGCGGGAGATCGCCGCGGAGTACGGGTTTTCCAGCGCGGCCAAGCGGGACAGCCAGGACATCTGCTTTGTTCCGTCCGGAGATTACGCCCGGTTCATCGAGCAGTCCCTCGGCAGGACCTGGCCGGAGGGGGATGTCACGGACAAAAGCGGGAAGAAGCTCGGCAGACACCGGGGAATCATTCACTACACCGTGGGGCAGCGGAAGGGTCTGGGGCTTGCGATGCAGAAGCCGTATTATGTCTGCGCGAAGTGCGCGGAGACGAATACGATCATCCTTGGCGAAGAGAGCGACCTGAACTGCAAGGCTCTGGAAGCGGGGGAGATCAATCTGATAGCGTGCGGAAGCCTTCCGTCTCCGAGGCGGGTCCGCGCGAAGGTGCGTTACAGGACCGCCGAGCAGACGGCAGTCGTCGAGCAGACGGCGGAGGACCGGTTCCGGGTGGAGTTTGACGAGCCGCAGCGGGGAGTGGCGCCGGGGCAGGCGGTGGTTCTGTACGACGGGGAGATTGTTCTCGGCGGCGGAACGATTCTCCGCACCGTTTCTTGACAAAAGCACTACGGGCAAGCGGTGGGAGTCGTTTTTCTACCGGTTGATTCCATCGACCAGCAACGTGCGGACGTTGCATCCCGGATGGGACTCCCGTCCCGAAACAATGACCCATTCACGTTGTTCACTGGAATCAATCGGCAGAAAAATCTTTCCAACGGAGGACAAAGGAAATCGCCCGCCGGTGCTTTCCGGCTATGGTACAGCGGCACGCTTCCCAGTGAGCAACGCGAGCGGATCCTCGGCTTTCGGAGCGTCAGCTCCGTCCGGGGTGCAGCGTCCGAACGCTGCCCGGAGGCATTCTTTTCATGTCGAACGGGAAACATTTTGACTCAGGTTGGACTCTTCCAATATTTTGACGTTTCCATCAATATTCTTTTTTCCTTCCTCGAATAGGAAATTTGTTTCTCTTATCATTTTTCTGTTTACCCTCTTGACTATGATTTATACTACGAAAATGTCGAGGAATCAAAGGAACAGATTAAGGAAAACAATTTCCTACTGACGGAAGGAATCAGGAATGTTAGTTGAAGCAATATTCATTCCGAGTATAGAAATGCAGTAACTCTGTGATGATATGGAATTTGCGATTGATTCTATGCGATGTCCATAGGAATCTCCTGGCATTTCAGAGAGTTCTCTGAATATCTCAGAGAAAACTCTGGAAGTCTCATAGGATGCTATGAAATTCTCATAGGATGCTCCGAATGTCTCATAGAAGGCTATGAAAGTTCCATAGCAGAATCCAGAAATTCCATAGCAAGCTCTAGAAATATCAGAGGAAGCTCTGATTACTTCAGAGAGTTCTCTGAGTATCTCAGAGGAAGCTCCAAGTGTTTCAGATGAGACTATGAAAGCATCAGAGAAGGCATCAAGAATTTCGGAGAAGGCCGTAGAAATCGAGTGACAATAAACAGAGTCAATAGGGAGAGCATAGAAATGATAAGAGAAACAAATTTCCAATTCGAGGAAAGAAGAGAGAATATTAGAGGAAACGAAGAAATGTTAGAATCATCCAATAGGAATATTGAGTGAAACAAAGAGAATTTGAAGGTGAGCGTCAATGGAATAAGAGTGAGCATTAATAATAGGAGGGGATGCCTCCGGCGGGCAGCGGTAGGCCGCTGCACCCCAGTAGGCTCACGCTCACTTCGTTCGGTTCGCCCTCTGTTATAAAATCTTTTCAACTGGAAGCCGAAGGCAACTGCGGTGAAGCGGCACGCTTCCCAGCGACCAACGAGAGCGGGTCATTGAGGCCGAAGGCAATCCGCCCGCCGCGGCACGCTTCCCGCTCCGAGAGCCGCGAACACGCTCCTGCGGTGCAAAAACCGTCATTTCCGGGAAAGATTCATTCGGAACAAAATCGGACGGGAACAAATAAAAAGAATTTTGTCCTGAATGCTTGGATTTCGTGTTGTTTTCTTTTATAATGATTGGAGATTCAAAACCAAACCGTTGATTTTTTAAGTGGATGAAGAATCGGAAACGGTGAAAAAATCCACCAACCTATCGGAGTCGAATTATGAAAAAACATCTTCCATCACGCCGTCAATTTTTGAAGACCGCGGCGGCGGTCTCTGCGGCGGTTGCCGTTCCAACCTTGATTCCCCGATCCGCTTTGGCGCAGGGCGACACACCGGGTGCCAACGACCGTATCGGCATTGCCGGGATCGGAATCGGACGTCAGGGGAGCGGCGTTTATCTGAGTGCCGTAAAAAACAAGTCCGCACAGGCGGTCTGCACATGCGATGTCTGGCAGAAGCGTGCGGAAGACATCGCCAAAAAAGCGGGAATCGCGGAGGCCGCGAAAAACGCTTTTCAGGACTACCGCAAGGTCCTCGACCGGAACGATGTGGATGCCATCGTCACGGCCACACCGGAACATTGGCGTTCGCTGATCTGCGTCAATGCGGCGTTGGCGGGAAAACATATTTACGCCGAAAAGCCGGTCACGCTCACGATCAACGACGGCAAACTCATGCTCAAAGCCGCGAGAAAGAGCAATATCGTCTTTCAGTGCGGCAGCATGCAGCGGTCGTATCGTGAGAACTATCTCGGCTGCAAAATGGTTCAGGAGGGAAAACTCGGTCCGATCAAAGAGGTCATCGCCGCGAATTACGAGAGTCCGTGGCTTTGTTCGCTTCCTGAGCAGCCGGTCCCGGAAGGTCTTGACTGGAATCTGTGGTGCGGACCGACCGACCCGGTGCCGTTCCATCACGACCTTTTCACTCCGAGAGCGAATCCCGGCTGGCTTTCGTTCCGGCCGTATTCCGGCGGCGAAATGACCGGTTGGGGAACGCACGGCTTCGACCAGATTCAATGTGCGCTGCAAATGGACAGCACCGGGCCGGTCGAGATTATTGTCGAGGGGGACAAACTCAATCCGCCGACGTATGACAAGCCGGAATCCGCCGCACGGGGGAACGGAATTTGTTCAAACCCCAAACTTTCCTACCGCTATGCCAACGGAATCACGGTGACACTCGGAAACGCCAATCGCGGCGGCGGCATTTTCGTCGGCGACAAGGCGAAAGCGGAAATTTTCCGTTCCCGCGTCACTTCCAATCCTCCGGAACTTGTCAAGGAATACTTTGACGCCCACGCGGACATCAAACTGCCTTCGCATGTGGACAACTGGATTGCCTGTATCAAAACCGGTGAGCGTCCCGTCGGCGACATTGAGTCGGGACACAGAAGTGCGTCGATTTGTCACCTGTTAAACATTGCCCGGTATCTGGGACGCAATTTGAAGTGGGACCCGGTGAAAGAGGAATTCCCCGGCGACGACGAAGCCAACACCTGGCTGAGCCGTCCTCACCGGAAAGGGTTTGAACTCCCCGAAGTCTGACCGCCGCCCGAAACACACGGGGGCACTCTGCTCGTGCCGGTCACGTTTGATCACGTTTTTCCCGCAATCTTTCGGCTGCGGGAGAAACCGATACGATGAAAAACAGCAGGCATCAGCCTTTCAGAATTTCCAGGGCCTCTTCACGGTAGCAGTCCATCAGGTAGGGGATTCCGGTCACTTTGGTACAATCCTCCGTCAGTGACATCAGTTCGTTCCGCGTGATTGCCGAAATGTTGAAGCGTCTTGCCCCGGCCATGAGTTGCTGGAGTCCGACCCTGATTTTATCGGCGTAACTGTACACACCAATCGCTCCGAGCGGAATGTTGGCGATCTCTTTTGTGCCGACAAGATCCTTGACTTTTTCATAATTGACGAAAATTTCCTCCGGCGTGCTTCCAAATTCCGAAACGGATTTCGGAAGTTCGTTCGTTTTGAGCCACTGCCCGATATTCTTGCCGACCATGCCGGGAATCATGAGCGCACGTCCCATGCAAACCGCTTTGGTGTAGGGGGCTCCGAGCGCAAGTGCTTTGAAAACCCCGTCTTCCGAACTGAAACCGCCGGCAAAAGCAAGGTCGGGAACCCGTTCGCCGTTTGCCGCGAGAATCGACGCATAGTCATACGCCGCACTGTGCAGATAAATCGACGGCACGCCCCATTCCTCCATCATCCGCCACGGACTCATGCCGGTTCCGCCGGACGCTCCGTCAATGGTGAGGAGGTCGATTTTTGCTTTCGAGCAATATTTGAGTGCCATTGCCAGCTCTTTAAGACTGTATGCCCCGGTTTTGAGCGTGATCCGTTTGTAACCGAGTTTCCGCAGCCGTTCGACCTCTTTCATGAATCCCTCTTCTGTGACGAAACCGAGACGGCTATGCCGCTCGAACTCCTTGATGGCTCCGGATTGATAGGACGCCTGAATGATCTGGTCGGACGGATCGGGCGTGACAATGTAACCGCGGCGCTGAAGTTCAAGAGCACGTTCCAGTTGGGAAACCTTGATTTCTCCGCCGATACACTTTGCCCCTTGACCCCATTTTAACTCAATCGTCTCAATCTTGTGTTTGTTGATGATGTATTCCGCAACGCCAAGATTGGTGTCCTCGACATTCATCTGAATCAGAATTTCTCCCATGCTGTTGTGATAACGCTTGTAGGACTCGATTCGGCGGTCCATGTCGGGAGCTTTGGTCACTTTTTTATTCGTACTTAATTCGAGTTGCGGATCAATTCCGCAAACATTTTCGCCGCACACAATCGTCACACCTGAGATGGCCGCACCGACCGCAAAGTGTTCCCAATTCTTTCGGGCAATTTCCGTCGAACCGAGTGCTCCGGTAAAAATCGGTACCGCCATTTTGACCTTAATGTCCCAACCATAAGACGTTTCCGTACTTACGGCGGGGAAGCGTGCGGTGTCCGGTGACGCTTCGACATTCGGCGGAAGTCCGACGGCTCCTTGGGCGTACCCCTGAATGTTCAGATGGGAATAATCGACCGGATAATCCTTGTCGCCGCCGGCGGTGACTTCGCCGAACGGTCCCGGATAGATCAATTCGCGTCCGCGGAAGGTCGCTTTGAAAATCTCACAATTTCCGCGGCACCCGTCAAGACATCGCGAACAGAGTCCGCTGCACGGGACCACATTTCTGGAACGGTTTCCTGTTCTGGTGGCGTCATTGGCATTTGGTGTTTGTAAATTCATTGTCCTGCCTTTCCATCTTTCGATTTCAAAAAATTTTCGGTAAAAGTATGATACTGGCTATACCATACCGACTCGTTATATCAGTTTTACTTATATACCATAGTCTGTGAAAAATTAAAAGGGGGTTCGGGAATGAAAGAGAAAATTTTTGACACCGTTTGAATATTGATTGGTAAAACAGGTAAAAATTTCGGGAGTGCTGAGACAAAGAGAGATGAGATTATGTATCGGATAACGTAAAGTATAAGTATGAAAGAGAATCATGGCCTCCGGCGGGCCGCGACGGGCGGCAACGTGCGGACGTTGCATCCCGGATGGAGCTGCCGCTCCGAAGCAATAACCCGCTCCCGTTGGTCGCTGGGAAGCATGCTGCTTCACCGTAGTTACCTTCGGCTTCCGTTGGAAAGATTTTCTATCTAATGGCGAACCGAACAAAGTGAGTGTGAGCCTACCGGGATCCAACGCCCTCGCGTTGGCCCGCCGGAGGCTTCCCGGCTGTAACGTCACGTTGCCCCGTTCGTGTTGCTCACTGGAGTCCGCGAGCGGAACAACGTTTTCATGAGAAGCCGAAAACATATCGGAAGACAATGCATGTCTCTATTTAAGTCCCCACTCTCAAATTCCATTTTTGGCCGCTACCGGAGTTTATTCGGATTGTAGGACTCCTCTGTTTGATTCAGAGGCGGTCCCAATTCGATTTCGACACGGTTTTTTTCCGGCTTAATCTCAACGGTCAGATCCGTCGAAGATTCAAACTCGTATTTGGGATTGACATAAACCGTTTTCACTTGCGGGATTCCCACGCCTTCCGCCTGTTGCTCCGGAGTCAGGGTGACGCCTTCCTTATTCGTGAGGATCGTTTTTAACGCGGTGACTTTATACTTTCCCGCCGGGGCTCCTTTGTACTGTCCGAGTGTCACCATCACCGCCTCGCCATTTTTCCCAGAAATCCCGCCTGCTGTCCATTTTACGAGGGATTTGTCTTCCGGGTAAAGCCGAACCAACACATCGTCCGTCGGTTTGCCGTCCTGAAGCATGACGAGCGTACACGGATAGAGCGTCGGCATTCCATCCGGGAGTTTTTTGGTACAACCGAAGAATCCTGCCATCAAAACACAGAGTCCCGCAAGTCCAATCATATTTTTCATAAAAATCCTTTCCGATTCAAATACAGAAATGTAAAAATTCGCGAAACGGCATAGCGGGATTTCCGACATACCGCTTCTGCGTGAAGAAATCACGGAATCGCCACGGCTTCTCCGCCGTTAATCGAGCCGAGTGCTCCCCAGACTCCCATCGGCGATTTTCCGGTCATACCCGGTCCCTGGATATGGTCGGGTAAACCATTGACATCAATGGTATCGGAAACAAAATGAACGGAACCGTCAATCAGTCCCACATTGACCCCGCCGGTGTGATTGCTGATTGCCGGAAGAATCGCCCACGCATCACCGCTGCCGTTCGGGCTGCATGTCGGTCCATTCGGTGACATCACAGTATTGAACGCTGAACGACCGGGTTGTCCGTCCGCCCATTTCACACAACGTTGCCAGTTGGTCGACTGATAGGATGTTGCGATTTTACTACTGTCCGAAGGGTCGCGGACATTCAAACATCTCGACGGATAAAGATTCATATCACTGTGAATAGTAAGTTTTGCCGCACCGGAATGAACGGAGGTATCTGAAGTGGAAACCGGAGCAATTGCTTCACTCACCGCAATGGTATTACTTGTTCCATCCGTAATGGCTCCGAGACTTTTCCATTCATGCGGCGCAAACGGAATCCGATGTGTAACACTCTCTGATGCACTCACTTTACCCCCAGCCGCAACGGCACTTGTTGCAATCATTTGAATAACACCGTCGCCAACAGAATAGACAAGACTGGTACGTGCCACTCCATCATTTCCGTCATTTTGGGCATTACCATCGGACGGACAAAGGTATGACGGAATCGCTTTTTCCAGAGAGCCGCCAGTTGACTGCCACGGTCTCTCGGTACCGACACCGCTTTGAATCGCCGTTTGAATCGCTTCATAACGAGCCGACTGTTCCACGTAAGGGAGAATCATCACATGCGGGCTGTAGCGGTAGTGATTACTATCGTAAACTCCGAGATAGGAACACGAAGAAGGTAACGTGCTGTGGGTGTCATGATAATTCATCAACCCGAGCGTAAACTGCTTCATGTTGTTGGAACACTGCATTCGTCTTGCCGCTTCGCGGGCGGCCTGAACGGCGGGCAAAAGAAGAGCAATCAAAATCCCGATGATTGCAATCACGACAAGAAGCTCGACAAGAGTAAAAGCGGGTCGGACAGTAAACCCCGATGGGGT